>QVQF01000117.1 GCA_003584895.1 Methylococcales bacterium | reverse complement strand
TGATTCACTCGGTGTTGCATTTATGAGTTGAATTCGCGACTTAAACAACAACTTGAAAACGATGCTTATGAACTGGCTAAACGTTGTTTGTCGTTTGACACCATGATGAATGATACCCTTAAGTTATATGAAAATTTTTTATGATGAATCACAATGATTAGTGTAATGTTCGAAAAAGTTAACGTCTGGGCGCTTAAGGTCGGTGGGATGTGCACGGCTTTATTTATAGTAGCCATTTATTTTTCAACCAGTTTGGCTATTATCCTATCAGGCTTATTAGCCTTGTTATGGTTGCTTTCCGGCCAATTTATGGTGTTGCCCGTTACCTTAAAGAAAAATCCAGTTGCCGCTTTTTCTCTATTGTTGTTACTGTGCTTTATTGTTGGTTTGGGTTATGGTGTTGCGACTAATGGTGAAGCTATTTCTATGCTGTCGAAATACAGGGAGTTGCTATTTATTCCACTGTTAACGTCTTTTTTAAGTACGGAGCGCACTCGCTATTGGGCGTGGAATGCCTTTATTATTTCATCAGTGCTGATATTGGTGATCTCTTATTTAATGCATTTTGGTATTTTGAATTTAAATAATCAGGGTGATCCTGCTTTTAAAAGTCGTATTACTCACAGTATATTTATTTCATTTTTTGGTTTTTTCTGTGCTCATAAAGCGTATGACGGAAAAGCTTATAAAAAGCTATATTGGCTGTTGTTTATTGCCTGTTCTTATAACTTGTTCTTTATAGTTGAAGGACGTACAGGACAATTAATTGCTGTTTCATTAATACTATTGTTTGCTGTGCAACGCTTTACTAATCGAGGACTTGTCATGACAGTCTTTGTTGTTGGTATCTTAATGCTACTGTTTTTAAATTATTCAGATAAGGCGACACGATTTAATGAAGGTGTCGTTAATATGCAATCTGATTTAAAACCTGGGCCAGAGCAATCGCAAACCTCAATGGGGCAGCGTTATATGTTTTGGCGATATTCTTTGGAATTAATTGCTGAAAAGCCTTTGTTCGGTCATGGCACAGGGAGCTTTGCAAAAGAATATGAGCGGATTGCCAGTACTGAAACAATGATGGCAAAAAACCCCCATAATGAATTTTTAATGGTTAGTGTTCAATTAGGCGTTGTAGGACTATTAATTTATTTAGGTTTTCTGGCTAGTCAGTACTTTTTATCGAAAAAATTAGCTGATCAAGAAAAGTACGTAGCTCAGGGATTGTTACTTACTTTAATTATTACCAGTCTATTCAATACCCCGATCATGGATCATGCCGAGGGGCACTGGTTTCTTATGATGATAGCCTTATGTTATGCCTCGTTATCTACTGGTCTTAATGCCGAAATAAATCATGCTTAGTGTCATTGTTATAACCAAAAATGAAGCCTTTCATATAGGGCGCTGCCTAGACTCCGTTTCATGGGCAGATGAAATCATAGTACTGGATTCTGGTAGTGAAGATAATACCGTTGAAATATGCAGGCGTTATACGGATAAGGTGTTTGTCACCGATTGGCCAGGTTTTGGAATTCAAAAACAACGTGCATTGGATCACGCTCAGGGTGATTGGGTGTTTTCGATTGATGCCGATGAAGTGGTTAGTCCTGAATTAAAAGCTGAAATTCAAGCAGCTATGATTGAATCCTCGGTTAATGGCTATGAGATTCCACGCTTATCTAGTTATTGCGGTAAGCAAATGCGTCATGGTGGTTGGTATCCTGATTATGTGCTTAGGTTTTTTAAACGTGAAACAGGATGTTTTACTGATAATGTGGTGCATGAGCGGATTGTAGTGCAAGGTGATGTGGGGCAATTGACCGTTCCGTTATTGCATGATGCTTTTATTAATTTAGAAGAAGTTTTACATAAAGTGAATAGCTATTCGTCGTTAGGCGCAAATATGTTGTATCGAAAAAATGTATCGTCATCATTAGGTAAAGCCATACTTAAAGCCTTATGGATGTTTATTCGTACCTATGGACTAAAGGGCGGATTTTTGGATGGGCGACAAGGTTTAATGCTAGCAATTTCCAATGCCGAAGGCACTTATTATAAGTATATTAAGTTGTTGGAATTACACAGCCGTCAACCATGAAGTTAATTTCTGTTATTGTCACCACCTATAATTGGCCGCAAGCACTAAAACTGTGTTTAGATAGTTTATTTGCCCAACAAGATCAGAACTTTGAAATTATTATCGCTGATGATGGTTCCAGTGCGGAAAATTTAAAGAAAACCCAAGCTTTTTGCGAGCTTAGTCCTGTGTCTATATCTTATAGTTATCATGAAGATCAGGGCTTTAGGGCTGGAACCATTAGAAACAAAGCCGTCGCACTCAGTAAAAGTGATTATTTGCTCTTTATTGATGGCGATTGTATTTTGATGCCAGATTTTATTGCTAGGCATCGTCAATTAGCTGAGTTGCAGTGTTTTGTACCTGGCAATCGAGTGCTATTAAATGCTAAGTTTACCGAAGAAGTGATAACGCAACAGACTCCATTACATGTAAAGCCTATTAACTATTTTCTATCACTTAGATTACAGAAAAAAATAAATCGTATGTCTGGCTTTCTGTATTTGCCCTTAGGTTTTTTAAGGTATATGCAGCCCAAAAAATGGCAAAGAGCGATGACTTGCAATCTGGGTGTCTGGAAAGACGATTTTATTCGGGTCAATGGTTTTGATGAGCTATTTGAAGGCTGGGGCTTTGAGGATTCTGATTTAGTTATCAGATTGATACATGCGGGCATTAAACGCAAAGAAGGGCGGTTTTCCGTGCCGGTATTGCATCTATGGCATACTCATAATGACAAAAGTAAGCAAGAACAGAATTATCAACGTTTGCTAGAGAGATTACAGCAACAAGATTTTATTATTGCAGAAAAGGGTGTTTCTCAATATTTATAGTAATTAATTAAGGTATCGTTAGTTAGAAAGCCTTACCTATCAACAAGATTTTTAAAACATGAAAAAAGAACCGACAGCTAGTACGCAAATATATAAGCGTTTATTAACCTATGTAAAGCCACACCGTGGTCTTTTTGCCATCAGTATTGTTGGCTTCTTGATGTACTCAGGCACCCAGACCTTATTCGCAGCATTAATTAAGCACATTATTGATACCCTACAAAGTGAAGCTAGAGAGGGTATGTATTATTTGCCGTTATTGTTTAGTGGGTTAATTATCATTCATGGTATAGGCGCTTACATAGGCAATTATTTTTTAGCTAAAGTATCCACTAACGTCGTACATGCCTTAAGGTGTGAAATCTTCGACCAATACACTCGTCTGCCTACCAGTTATTTTGATGCCAATAACAGTGGTTATATGATTTCAAGAATAACCAACAATGTTGGACAAGTCACTCAGGCAACGACTGATGCTGTGCGTACCTTTGTGCGCGAGGGCTTTACCGCTATAGGATTGTTAATTTATTTATTCTATTCAAGTTGGATGTTGTCGTTAGTTTTTGTGGCGATTGCGCCTATTATTGTGGTGCTGGTAACTTATGTCAGTAAGCGTCTACGTGGCATTAGTAAGAAAATACAAGAATCCATTGGTGATATGACGCATATCACGTCTGAATTAGTCGGTGGTCATCGTGTGGTTCGTAGTTATGGTGGTGAAGAATACGAGCGTCAACGTTTTTTGGCGAGTAGTTTATATAACCGTAGCCAATCTCTGAAGCTATCAACGACGATGGCTATACATAATCCAATTATGCAATTCATTATCGCTATTGCCTTATCCGTTTTAATGTATATGGCCTTGTTTTTTATGAAGCAAGCCAGTGTTGGTGAGTTTGTCGGATATTTAACGGCTGCTTTTTTATTGCCTAGACCGATTAGACAATTAAGTGATGCCAACGGTGATATACAAAAAGGCATCGCTGCTGCTGAATCTTTATTTGAAATCTTAGATGAGCCAGGTGAAGAAGATTCAGGTAGTTATCAAGCCGGTCGTTGTCTAGGTGCCTTAGAATTTAAAAATCTGTCATTTAAGTATCCAGGAACGAATGAGTTTGTGCTTAAGGACATTAATTTCAAGGTAGAGCCAGGACAGACGATTGCTTTAGTCGGCGCATCAGGTGGCGGTAAAAGTACCTTAGCTAATTTGGTGTCACGTTTTTATCCTCATGATAATGGCGAGATATTATTAGATGGCGTAGAAATTAATAGTTATCAATTGGCTAACTTAAGAAAGCAAATTGCCTTGGTTAATCAACAAGTCACGCTATTCAATGATACGATAGCTAACAATATTGCTTATGGAGCGCTGGCAACGGCCACTAAAGACGAAATTACCACGGCTGCTACCGATGCTTATGCTATGGAGTTTGTGAGTAAATTCGAATTAGGTTTAGAAACTGAAATTGGTGAGAATGGCGTTAAGTTATCCGGTGGACAGCGGCAACGTCTAGCCTTGGCGAGAGCATTACTCAAAGATGCGCCTATATTAATATTAGATGAGGCAACATCGGCACTTGATACCGAATCCGAACGCTATATACAAGCGGCTTTGCAAAAAGTGATGGGCAATCGAACCACATTGGTTATCGCTCATCGCTTATCAACGATAGAAAATGCAGATGTCATTTTAGTGATCGATCAAGGACGAATTATAGAGCAGGGTTCTCATGTAGAACTGATAGAAAAACAGGGTGCTTATGCTAGGTTGCATCACATACAATTTAAAACACAGACTGAAAAAACAGAGCAGCCTCTTGAAGTAACGATGCCAGATTAAATGTAATTATTCAGTGCCTACTCTTTTTGGAGAGGGGGCATTGCCATTAAGTTAAGTGATCTGCGTTTGGAGTAAAACAGCTTTAGCTGTTTTAAAAAGCAATAGCTGAAGCTATTGCACTCCAAATATTTACTATTTTCTCAACTTAATGGCAGAGATAGATTAAGGGCCTTAATGCTTATATTTATACTTGGACTTGGACGCTAATAATTACCTAAAACTATCTCTCTTTAAAAACCTAGGAGAACTATTTTGAAAACATTTGTGACAGAGCTTGAAGAGCATCAAGCAATGATCGTCTGCTTAGCAGAACAAGCTGACGCAATAGAAGCGGCAGGTGCTTTATTAATTGCCACCTTAAAACAAGGCGGCAAGATTTTGCTTTGTGGTAATGGCGGTAGTGCGGCTGACTGTCAACATATCGCCGCTGAGTTAGTCGTGCGCTATGAAAAAAAACGTCATGCTATGGCGGCTATTGCCTTGACGACAGATAGTTCTATCTTAACCGCCCATGCAAATGATTTTGATTTTGAAACGGTATTCTCCCGTCAAGTTGAAGGCTTAGGTAATAACAAAGATTGTTTGATTGCTATTTCCACTTCAGGTACCAGCAAGAATATATTAAAAGCTACCGAGGCTGCAAAAGCCAAAGGTATGACTGTGATTGGTTTGACCGGTAATGACGGTGGTGAGTTGAGTATGCTGTCAACAGTTGCTGTGGTTGTGCCTTCAAAAGTAACAGCAAGAATACAAGAGGCTCATATCTTAATTGGGCATTGGTGGTGTGGTGTGATTGAGGAGGCATTAAGTGATCGTAGTAACGCCTGAGTTTAACGCGGCTAGAATTATTGTTATTGGGGACGTGATGCTAGATCGTTATTGGTCTGGGCAAGCTACCCGTATTTCTCCCGAAGCTCCAGTGCCAGTAGTTAAGGTTAAGTCTATTGAAGACCGTATTGGTGGCGCGGCTAATGTCGCACTCAATATTGCCAAACTAGGTGGTCAAGTGACTTTGCTAGGCGTTATTGGTGATGATGCCGAAGGTGAAATAGTCCAGCGATTATTAAAAGCTGAAGGTGTCGTGTGTGATTTTGTTGTTGAAAAGTCCCTGCGTAGTATCTGCAAATTACGAGTTATGGCGCAACATCAGCAATTGATCCGTTTAGACTTTGAAGACACCCCCATACAGTTTGATCAAGCAGCTTTGCACTCGGCCTTAATACGACATTTACCTAAACATGATGTGGTGGTGTTTTCAGATTATGGCAAAGGCACGTTAATTGAGGTAGCAAGTTTTATCTCTGCTGCTAAGCAAGCCGGCGTTAAAACTTTAGTTGACCCTAAAGGGGTTGATTATCAGTCTTATGCGGAAGCTGATTTAATTACACCTAACTTATCAGAATTAAAAGCAGTGGTCGGTGCTTGTCATGATGAACAGGAACTCATTGAAAAAGGCCGTGCTTTATTAGCCCAATATAATATTCCTACGCTGTTGTTGACGCGTGGTGAAGCGGGTATGACTTTGATTGCAGCGGATCAAGTCCATTCAATACCCGCAAAAGCCAAAGATGTTTTTGATGTAACAGGGGCAGGTGACACGGTTATTGCCGTGATGGCCTTATGCGTGTCTTTGGAGTTGCCTTTAATGGAGGCTATGTATTTAGCTAATTTGGCAGGTGGCATTGTCGTCGGCAAGCTCGGCACCTCTACAGTTTCGCTACAAGAATTAACCCGTGCTATGCATGGAGCCAGAGATTCTTTTTATGGTGTGGTTGCAGAAGATGAACTCGCTAAGCTTTTTGCTAGAGCTAGAGCCCATAATGAAAAAATCATTATGACCAATGGTTGTTTTGATTTGTTACATGCAGGTCATGTCGCTTATTTAGAGCAAGCGAAAGCACTCGGTGATCGTTTATGCGTGGCTGTCAATTCCGATGCCTCTGTTAAACAACTTAAAGGTGAATCACGACCTATCAATGCCTTAAAAGAACGCATGACTGTTTTAGCAGCCTTAGCCTGTGTCGACTGGGTAGTGGCTTTTACAGAAGAAACTCCTGAGCGTTTATATTGCAACTTACTACCCGATATTCTTGTTAAAGGCGGTGATTATAGTACCGAGCAAGTCGTAGGTGGCGATTGTGTTATTAAGGCGGGTGGCGAAGTTAAAATCTTACAGTTTGTTGATGGTCAATCAACGACAGCGATGATAAATAAAGCAAGAGGTGAGCTATGATTATTGTTACAGGTGGTGCAGGCTTTATTGGTAGTAATTTGATTCGTGCCCTAAATAAGCGTGGCGAAAGCAATATATTATTAGTTGATCATTTAGTGAATGGTCGAAAAATGTTTAATATCGCGGATCTTAATATCGCTGACTATATGGATAAAGCTGAGTTTATCGATAAGATGGACTCGCCAACCTTTTTAAATGGCGTTAGAGCGATATTTCATCAAGGTGCTTGTTCTGCAACCACGGAATGGAATGGTCAGTATGTGATGGAGAATAATTACAATTATTCTAAGCATCTATTGCAAGCTTGTATTGCCAAAAATGTAGCCTTTATTTATGCTTCTTCAGCCTCTGTTTATGGTAATGGTGAGCAAGGGTTTCGTGTAGATCGTGGTTGTGAGCAGCCCATTAACATGTATGCTTACTCAAAGTTTCAATTTGATCAATATGTACGAAGATTATTGCCAAGCACAGATTGTCAAATCGCCGGCTTTCGTTATTTTAATGTCTATGGTCCTGGAGAACAGCATAAGGGCGCGATGAGTAGTACGGCCTTCCATTTTAATCAGCAAGTGCTTGAGCATAACAAAGCAAAGTTATTTTCCGGTTGTGATGGTATGGCCAATGGCGAACAACAACGTGATTTTGTTTATATCGATGATGTTGTTGATGTCAATCTATGGTTTTTAGATCATCCAGAGCAAAGAGGGATTTTTAATGTCGGTACAGGCAGGGCAGAAACCTTTAATACGGTTGCCAATGCTGTAATTGCTTGGCATCAACAAGGAAGTATTGAATATATTCCTTTCCCCGAGCATTTAAAAGGCGCTTATCAAAGTTATACACAGGCCGATATTTCAGGATTAAGGCAGGCAGGATATAGCAAAGACTTTTTAACCGTCAAACAAGGTGTTACTCAGTATTTGGATTGGTTGAATTCAAAATAAATTGTTACGTTTCGTAGGGGCGACGCATTCGCCCTGCTTAATTTAACTTCTTCTTAGTTAGTGTAGGTTTCTTAAGATTTCTATTTTCGAAATAGCGTAAGCCAAAGAACGTTAACCAGCCTATCAAAAATAAACCTAGGGTAAAGCCTCCATAAGCCATAGGCCAAGAAACACCACCTGCCATCATAGTGAATTCTGACATACCGCCTATTCCGGCTAAGAGATTGAGCGGCATAAAAATAACGCTAATAATTGTTAAACGTTTAAGGTCTTTGTTTTGATTGACGTTAATGAAACCAACGGTAGCATCCATTTGGAAGTTGATTTTATTAAACAAAAAAGCCGTATGTCCATCTAAAGATTCTATGTCTCGTAAGATTTCTCGGACATCAGCATGTTGCTCATCAGATAAAAACTTGCCACGCATTAGAAAAGATAAGGCTCGCCTTGTATCCAGAACGTTGCGGCGTATGCGTCCGTTAAGATCTTCTTCTTCAGCAATAGCCGCCAGTATATTTTCGGCTTCATCATCAGTCATATGGGATTTAAAGACTTGTCTGCCGACAGCTTCAAGTTCGGCATAAACATCTTCAAGCGCATTTGCCGAATATTCAACTTCGGCCGCATATAAATCTAGCAATACATCTTTAGCTTCTGATACATACCCCGATTCTGCTCGCGCCCGCAAACGTTGTAAACGAAATACCGGTAGTTCTTTGTTACGTACTGAAAATAAGGTGCCTTTATGAAGAACGAAAGCCACGGCAACGTTTCGTGATTCATCTTTTCTATCGAGTAAGAAATCAGAATGCAAATGCACTTCGCCATTTTCTTCTACGTAAAAACGAGCACTGGTTTCTAAGTCCGTTAAACTTTTGGGATTTGGGAGTTCTACGTCAAAAATGTCTTTTGCCCAAGTGAGTTGTTCATCTTCCGGTCTTACCAAATCAATCCAGATAGGATTGGCTCGGGCTAAATCTTCTTTGGTTTCAATGGGGATTTGTCGTAAGCGTCCTTCATGCAAATCAAATACACGTATCGTCATGTTTCGATTACGAGATTTAATCTCGATAATAAATTCAGCGCGTAGTGCTTCCGTTATTTCTCGTCGTACATCTTCTTTACGATCATCACGAAGTAACTGCCAAGTTATTTGTCGGTCATCGGTGGATAGAGATTCAAGTATCCTCGCGATAATTTGACGATCAAGATTGTCGAGTAGTCTTTGTAGCTCTACTCGATTTTGTTTGTGCACTAGGGTTTCTACCAAGTCATGTTGAGGCATGTCTTGACGGCGAACCAAGTCTTCAATGAGCTTATGCTTAGCGAGTAAGTTTTTAACAGTAGCGAGATGATTTTGAGTATCTAGGTAATCATTCATTTTTTTGCTTCCTGTGGGGGGCAGTGGGCTATTGGGTAAGTTTAGTTAGTAATAACGGCTATCAACTTAAGACGGGACAGTGTGAATAATGTTATTGAGTGTCGAGTTACGGCTAGCACCTAACTCGATCTACGCAAATGCCTTATCCCGTGTTAAGTTGGTAGCCGTATAACCAAATGATTTAAGCAGCAAATACCTCTCCGCCGCTATTTCGAGCACTGACCGTTATAAAACTCAAATTATCAAAGTGAGCGAATTTCTCTTTTGCCTGCTGAGTAATTCCTTCTGCTAAGGCTATGCCGTCTATCGCACAAAATCCTGTGGGCCCCCAAGAGGTTTGGCCAATGGCGACTGCACCTTGTTCCGCTAACCAGTCCATGGCTAAAGCAACTTCAGGGCTGGTAAATACTCCGCCTTGAGCTGATGCAAAATGTTCACCGACCGAGCGTTGTAATTGGGTAATGACGTCACCAAATTTGCTAAGATCATTTTCGGCCACGGCAGGTAGACCTTGCATCAACAATAAATAACATAAGCGTGCGGCTTCTTGCTGAGGGAAGGGCGGTAATTCTTTAAATGCTTGGATTTCTTGTAGGCCATGTAAACCTTGTCCGCGTTGATCCAGTACTAAAATAAAGCGCCAATCATTCGGTATATCCATATGAACCAGCATGGGCGGGGTAATGGTTTTTTCTCCCCTACCGCCGTCTACGACCAAACCGCCTTGTTCAAAGATACCGATACCGATACCCGAGCGTAAACCTCTATCCATTAACGCGGCAATATCTCTTACTGTGAGTCCAAGGTCGTAGTAGGTATTTAAAGCCATGCCGATGGCTAATGACATTTGTGTACCAGAACCTAAACCTACATGTTCTGGAATAGCGGTTTCAATAATAACTTCAAGTCGATCGGAAACATTTAATGCCTGACATAGCAAGGTTAGGCATTTATCTGCCCGTTGTGCGCAAGGACCACTAATAGTGCGTCGGTCTGCATAGCTAATGGTTAAGCGTGTGGCCTGTTCATTAAGGGCGATACCTATGCTGCCAAAATGACGAGATAAGGATCCACTTAAATCAATAAAGCCCATGTGTAACCTGGCTGGAGCAATAACTGAGACTTTAGAATATTGGGCTATCACAAGAGAAGAAATATGGAATTGAAAAATTTGACAAATTATACAGGATTAACGCAAAAATGAGTGAGCTTGAACATGTATGTTCAGGAGCAGATACTCTAAAGTCAGTGCTGACCTAATCTGTAGGCGTTTCTACAGTTTGATAATGTCTGCTAAATTATTTATTTTGGTATCACAAAGGCTTGATGTGACAGGATCAAGCGTTTTTGTAGCAGGTATCCATACCGCATAAGCACCGGCACTTTTTGCTGCGACTATGCCGGCATGAGAATCTTCCAGAACTAAACACTGTTGTATCGGAATATTTAAAATGTCTGCTGCTTTTAAAAAAATATCAGGAGCAGGTTTGCCGTTTAAAACATCATCGCGACTAATGATGGTAGAAAATACATGGTCTAACTTAGCAAAGGCCAGACATTCCTTGGCATTGATAGCATTACTGTTAGTCGCTAAACAATAAGGTATATCTTTCAGCATTAGTGTCTCTATGAGTTCGTTAAAGCCAGGGCGACTATTAATGCCATAGCGATTAACGTGTTCATGCCAATACAGGCCACTGAGTTCATTAAAGCGCTGTAGATTAAAGTCAGCGCCACAATGCCTTAACACTTGTTCAGTGACGGCTTGATAATGTAAGCCAGAGAGTGATTCACAGAAATCAGCTGACAGACTATAACCCATGGTCTTTGCGGCTTGTTGCCAAGCAATGAAATAAGTGGGTTCAGTATCTAGCACCAAACCATCCATATCAAAAATAACAGCCGCAAAGTCACTTAATTTAAACATGAAGCACCTTAATATATTCACCATGGGCTTCACGACTAGAACCGACCACTATGCGTTTGACGCCGTATTGGTTTTGCTCGACTATGCCCGAAACTTGCACAGTTTCACCCTTAAGTGCTTGTCCTGTATAAGTCGCGGTAAAGCTCACGATAGCATCAATCTGTTCATGTTTAATTTTAAACTCAGCTGGATAATCAAAGCCCTGCGTATCATCGGTAATAATGCATTCCAAGGTAATCGCTACACCTTTTTGATAAATAGCTAGATCAGGAGTCAATGTGTCATCTATAAAGTTTAAATCAAATTTACGGCCATTGATGACGGCTTTATTATATTTACGGCGTTCATGCCAGACATAATCGCTATAGCTTAAGTCACAAGAGCGACGCTGATAAGACGCTTGCCAATCTTGTTCATCTAATTCATGTAAGTGCTGTAACTCGATTAACTCACGAGTGATATCTCGACATTGATGAAAGGCTGCTCGACTGTAACAGACTAAATCAATATCCGAATTGGCTTGCTGAGCACCTATTAATAATGAGCCAGTAATACCTGTTTGGGATAAATCCAAACCGCCTTGTTGTAATAAGTTACAAAGCTGGAATAGATCGCTTTCTATAGCATCATGCTGCTTTGCTTGCATTAAATCTTGCAAGCGTTGTTTGGGTTGATGATGTTTAACAATGCGCGTTAAAGGCACTGCATGTAAATGCGCATCTAAAACCGGTGAATAATGCAAGTAATCAGGATAATGTTCGTTTAAATAGGCATTAGCAGGCTCAGTAGAGAGCTTATTCCAAACCGAGTCTGTTTTAATATAACGTAAAAAACATAAGACCTGATCTTGCTCAGTACCGGAGCTGACTACGGCGAAAACAAGTCCTTCACTAGTTTCTATAAAATCTTTGGCAAAAATAATGACTAACTCCTATGGTTTTTTGTAATGTTTAGAACTTGGGTATTGTGTACTTGGAGTAAAACTGCTTTAGCTGTTTTACAAAGCAATATCTATATCGATAGCTTTTCAGTTTATTGGTTAAGTTGAATACAAGAGTAACATCAGTTAATTAAATAACTAAGATAGCAATAGGGTTTTTGCGTTTTTTATTGAAACTCAACTCTTTATCACCTATGCTCCGCTTTAGTTTTGACTTAAAACTGAAATATTGAAGTTTAATGCTCTAAATCACGCCCACAGGAGACTGTATGAAGATTGGTATCCCAAAAGAAATTCACCACGGTGAAATGCGTGTAGCCACGACACCCGAGGCTGCTGCACAAATAATAAAATTAGGATTTTCCATTAGTATAGAAAGCGGAGCAGGACTCGGCGCTAATATATCGGATGAGGCTTACAAGGAAGCCGGCGTTGAGATCGTCGCGGATACACGAACTCTATGGAAACAAGCAGACATTATCATGAAAGTGCGAGCCCCTGAGCTCAACCTTAAGCTAGCCATAGACGAAACAGAGTTGTTATCACCCGGTGCAACTTTAATTAGTTTTATTTGGCCCGCTCAAAATGAAGACTTATTAAAGAAGCTGGCTGCTAAAGGTGTGACTGTTTTGGCTATGGACAGCGTGCCTCGTATGTCCAGAGCTCAAAAGTTGGATGCCTTAAGTTCCATGGCCAATATTGCCGGTTACCGAGCTATCATAGAAGCCGCGCAACATTTCGGTCGATTTTTTACCGGCCAAATTACCGCTGCTGGTAAAATCCCACCTGCTAAAGTATTGGTGATTGGTGCTGGTGTTGCAGGTTTAGCGGCTATCGGTACTGCAAAAGGCATGGGTGCTATCGTTCGTTCTTTTGATACCCGTCCCGAGGTTAAAGAACAAATCGAAAGTATGGACGCTGAATTCTTGATGCTAGATTTCAAGGAAGAAGGCGCCGGCGCAGGTGGTTATGCTAAAACCATGTCTAAAGAATTCATTGAGGCCGAGATGGCTTTATTTGCCCAGCAAGCCAAAGAAGTCGATATTATTGTCACTACGGCCTTGATTCCAGGCAGACCGGCACCTAAGCTTATTACTGCAGAAATGGTCGCCTCCATGAAAGCCGGTAGCGTTATTGTTGATTTAGCCGCAGAACAAGGCGGTAACTGTGAATTGACTGAAAAAGATCAAGTCGTGGTTAAACATGATGTAACCGTCATAGGCTATACCAATCTACCCAGTCGTTTAGCCAATCAATCTAGTCAGCTTTATGCCACTAATCTTCGACATTTATTGACCGAACTGTGCCCTGAAAAGAACGGTTTACTCAATGTTAATATGGATGATGAAGTGATACGCGGTACCACGGTCATTAAAGAAGGTAATATCACTTGGCCAGCCCCCGCGCCTAAACTTTCTGCTGCTCCAGCGCCACAAACCGAAGCCCCAGCGTGTGCTGAAGTGCTTGCTCAACAAAAGAAGTCATTTTTGCCGCCGGTCGTTAAGCAATTATTGCCTATCGTCATCGCTGGCTTAGTCTTGTTTGGCATTGGTGCTGTGGCACCTGAATCCTTTATGACCCACTTTACAGTCTTTGTCTTAGCCTGTTTCGTTGGTTATCAAGTGATCTGGAATGTTTCACATTCGCTGCATACACCTTTAATGAGCGTCACTAATGCCATCAGCAGTATTATCGTTATTGGGGCTGTGGTACAGGTCTCTACGGCTAATAATACGGTCACCATATTAGCTGGTTCCGCTATCTTACTCGCGTCTATTAATATCTTCGGTGGCTTCTTAGTCACACGTCGTATGTTAGAAATGTTCAGAAAATAACAGGAAATTATTATGTCTCATAGTTTAGTTACGATGTCATATATCGTTGCCGCCATTTTGTTCATTTTAAGTCTGAGTGGTTTAAGTAATCAGGAATCGGCCCGTAAAGGTAATTATTACGGCATGTTAGGTATGGCGATTGCTATTGTCGCGACCACCTTCAGTGCTTCGGTCAGCGTTTACGGTGTATTGATTGCCGCTATCACCATCGGTGGTTTGATCGGTGCTAAAGCGGCCTTAAAAGTTGAAATGACCCAAATGCCCGAACTCGTTGCCATCATGCACAGTTTGGTGGGTTTGGCAGCGGTCTTAGTCGGTTATGCCAATTTCATGGACAGTACTATTTCCATTACTGGCGTTGAAAAAACCATCCATGAAGTAGAAATTTATATCGGCATATTAATCGGTGCGGTGACCTTTTCAGGATCAGTGATTGCTTTTGGTAAGCTGAGTGAAAAAATCAATGGCAAACCTTTGTTATTGCCAGGTCGTCATTGGTTTAATCTAACGCTGTTGGTTGCTGTTATTGGCTTAGGTGCCATGTTCTTGCAGCAAACTGAAGTGGGTGGTGAAGCGATTATTCCTTTAGCCATTATGACCGGTATTGCCATCATATTTGGTATACACATGGTCATGGCTATCGGTGGTGCTGATATGCCGGTGGTTATTTCCATGCTGAACAGTTATTCAGGTTGGGCGGCAGCGGCAACCGGTTTTATGCTCAGCAATGATTTGTTGATCGTGACTGGCGCTTTAGTCGGTAGTAGTGGTGCGATCTTGAGTTACATCATGTGCCGTGCCATGAATAGACACTTCTTGAGTGTTATTGCCGGTGGTTTTGGTACTTCTTCTGGTGGTGAAGCCGCGGCTATTGAAGGCGAAGTACAGCCTATCGAAGCTGAAGAAGTGGCTAAGTTGTTACAAGATTCAAAAAATATCATGATTATCCCAGGTTATGGGATGGCCGTAGCTCAAGCGCAACATACCGTGAATGAAATCACTAAGTTGTTACGTGATAAGGGTAAAAAAGTACGTTTTGGCATTCATCCCGTTGCTGGTCGTATGCCTGGCCACATGAACGTATTGTTAGCAGAAGCCAAAGTGCCTTATGACATCGTTTATGAAATGGATGAAATCAACGATGATTTTGGCAATGTTGATGTCTCTATCGTTATCGGCGCTAATGATATCGTTAATCCGTCAGCGCTTAATGATCCTAATAGTCCGATTGCCGGTATGCCGGTTATAGAATGCTGGAAAGGCGAAACTACCATCGTACTTAAACGTAGTATGGCCTCTGGTTATGCCGGTATCGGTAATCCTTTGTTCGTACTCGATAACACCCGTATGTTGTTTGGTGATGCTAATGCCACTATGCAGGCGGTGTTGAAAGCGTTGAAGGGTTAAGCTCAATGTATGGTTGGGTTAACGATAAAACTGCTAACCCAATCTACGCTTTTATCTGACTCGGAAAAATAGGAGATATTATGAATACCAGTGAGATCATTAGAATGAGTAGAATTGAACGTCTGCAAACTATGGAGGCGATATGGGATTCATTGACTCATGAGCCATCAGAGATGGAATCTCCCGATTGGCATAGGGAGACGCTAGTCGCTAGAAAAAACATGATTGACGAAGGTAAAGCCGAATTTATATCTCTTGCAGCATTAAGATTAAAGAGATGACGATAAAAAGCATTCAGATACTTACTGATGCACTACAAGATCTTAATGAGGGAAGGGCTTTTTACGCCAAACAGGAAGTCAGTGTTGGCGATTATTATTGGGACAGCCTGTTATCTGACATGGAGTCACTAGTTGTTTTTGCGGGTGTCCATAGTAAAAAATATGGATATTATCGAATGTTGTCAAAACGATTTCCTTACGCCATTTATTATGATGTTAATTGTGATGTTGCATCTATAATTGCGGTTTTGCCTATGCGCAGAGATCCTACGTGGATAAAAAATAAAATAAGTAAATGCAGTAAGTAGTCAAAGCATAGCATGTATATACAATCCCCCAATTAACTAACTGAAGTTAATTATTCATCATTTTCTACCGTAAATATCTACGACAAGGACCCGCATGACCAAACCACTAAAATCTCCTACCGTTACTAATCCCAGCGTTTTAACACCCGTGCATCCCGCCATTGAAACTTATATGCGCGGCTTACTAGAGCCTACGGATCATCCCGTACTCTTGGAAATGGAAGCTTTAGCGCAAAAAAATAATTTCCCTATTGTCGGCCGCTTAGCCGGTGTGTTCTTAGAAACCATGGCCAAAATGATCAATGCTCAGCGGGTTTTCGAGTTTGGTAGTGGTTATGGTTATTCGGCTTATTGGTTTGCCAAAGCGGTAGGCGAAAACGGGCAAGTGATATGCAGTGAAGCGGACTTTCTTAATCAACAGAAAGCTGAGGGCTATTTGAGTGCTGCCGGTTTATGGGATCGTATTGATTTTCGTACTGAGATGGCACAGGCTGCTTTTGCAGATACCACTGGCTTATTTGATATCTGTTATAACGATGTCGATAAGGGTGATTATCCTGAAGTTTGGATGCTGGCTAAAGATCGAGTGCGTCCTGGTGGTTTATATATTGCGGATAATGTGCTTTGGCGCGGTAGAGTGGCCGTAGAGCAATATTCTGATGTTTTTACCGGATGGACTGAAGCGATACGTGAACATAATCGCCTGATATTTAATGATCCAGATTTTGACGCTTTTATTAACCCAACGCGTGATGGTTTAATCGTCGCTCGTAGGAAAATGGGCTAGGTTGGGCGCTAGCCGTAACCCGACGTATGTGCTTCGAAATACCGGGTTACGCTATCGCTAACCCAGCGCATGAAAGAACATCAGGCTAAGGTCTAGTATAAAACAAAAATTAAAGTTCTTATTAGCACACGGTCGTGATATGGTTTCAGCACTTGCCTCCGTAGCGCAACAGTCTTGTTATCTGTAGAAATCAAAGTCATTTTAGTCATCATGGATGTCATGCACATGCTCAGTCCTCTTTTTGATATTACAAACCTGATGCCACATGGTTATTGTCTGGTATGGAATTCAGCATTACTTTGGTTGCATGTGTTTTCAGATGCTTTGATTGCCTTGGCCTATTATTCCATTCCGCTGATAATGCTTTATTTTATCCGTAAGCATAAAGATTTTCCGTTTAACAATCTGTTACTGTTGTTTGCGGCCTTTATTATTGCTTGTGGCACTACGCATGTACTTTCAATTATTACCATCTGGATGCCTCTTTATTGGTTGGAAGGTTTGCTAAAGTTTGTTACTGGGCTGATTTCGCTGTCCACTGCTATAGTGATGATTGTTGTCGTTCCTAAAGCCTTGGCAGAAATTCGACGCAATCAAGGTTTAAAGACTCAATTACTTAATCAAGCAACCCAAATGCAACAGCAGTTAGCTGACCAAGTTGCTGAACGTACAGAAGAGCTTAGAAAGACTACTGAGCAGGCACAATCAGCACTAAAAATAAAAAAAGCTTTCTTGTCTAATATGAGTCATGAGATTCGTACGCCGATTAATGCCATCATGAGTATTAGTTATTTAACACTGCAAACCGATTTAACCGCACAGCAGCATAACTACCTGAATAAAATTGATAACTCGGCAAAATGGTTGTTAGGCATATTGGATGACGTTCTTAACTTTTCCAAATTAGAGGAAGGTAAAGTCAGCTTGGAACATAGCGATTTTGAGTTGAACTCAGTCATGCTATTTTTGCAAGATGTCACGCCTCCTTTATTGAAAGATAAGTCCGTGATGTTAAACTTTAATGTAGATCCTGCTATCCCTGCCGCATTAATAGGGGATTCCTTACGATTGGGACAGGTGTTGTTAAACTTATTGAGTAATGCTATTAAATTTACCTCAGAAGGTAGCATTACTTTAGAGGTGCAATTACTAAGTCTTGAAGCAGGGCAAGCAAGTTTACGTTTTGCCATTATTGATACGGGTATCGGTATAAGCATTGGGCGGCAAAGTGAGTTATTTGAGGCTTTCAATCAAGCTGATAATTCAACGACTCGGTTATACGGCGGTACAGGCTTGGGTTTGTCTATCAGCAAAGAATTAGTCTCTGCAATGGGCGGTCATATTGCTGTTGAAAGTCAGGAAGGTATGGGTAGTTGTTTTAGTTTTATCATCACTTTAGGTGTCGGTACTCCCGTCATCAATCCTGTTTTACCTACAATCGCTACAAAACGTGTAGATACCTATCCTGGGCTGAGAAATGTTCGCGTCTTAGTGGTGGAAGATAATGAGGTGATACGGGAATTTATACCTGATATTATGGAGCATGAGGGTATGCAGGTTGATCTTGCTGGTAATGGTGTAGAGGCGTTAGCCTTGCTGGCTGTTAATGATTATGCGGCTGTGCTCATGGATTGCCAGATGCCAGTCATGGACGGTTATGAAGCCACTCGCCGTATTCGTATAAAACCACGTTTTGCCAAGTTACCTATTATTGCCATGACGGGAAATGTGCTAGATCAAGAGCGTGAGCGTTGCCTAGCCTGTGGTATGAATGATTTCATTAGTAAACCAGTAGAATGGGATCATGTTTTCTTTACCTTAGAGTGCTGGATTACCGATCCTGAAGGTCAAGCGGCTTTAAAAAAATAAGTCTCGAATTTTATAATGCCATAGGATGCGCTGAGGAACGAAGCGCATCCTATACTATCAAGCTACTTAGTAATGTTAACCAACCAGCCGCCATCACCTTTACAGTTCTTTTGAGCTTCAGCGTTAATGCTTATTCTGGCAAAATCATCATGTAATGATTTAGGTAGCGTACCTTTTACTAGAAAGCCGACGGCGTCTTTAGGCGTAATGCTTAATTCAACAGGCAAGCCTTTTACAGTGACTTTAATAGTAGTTGGATAGGTATTTGCCGAGGCGAAAAAAGAAAAAGAAGAGCCTGCGGCAATGCTTGAATTTTCTGCAGGTATAAATTGGCTAAACTCTGGTTTGGCGCAGGCTTTTGAACTACTGCTACTGCCGTAAGCCCATGAGTTGCTGGATACTAAGAGTAAGATAAAAAAACTAAAGAAATTCAATTTCATAATGATGCCTGGGTTATGAGTGTGCTAGGTCTAGGTTTGTTACTAGCGAGTGGTTTACTTATTTGTTATAGCCATTACTCTGATAGTTGCTTTGGCTTAGTTTTTTTGCTGCCGTATCCGTTGGATGTATCTCTGCCGGTGCTCGAAAATCACCATCAGACATTAACGTAAAGAGCATAGGTAATAAGGTGAAAATGGAAAATAAAAGTCCTAGTCCACCTAAAACCATAGCGGCTGCTTTAATGGGGTTGGTGGGGGGTAGTTCGTCATCTGGGTTTTGCATAAGAGTCACCTACAAGTAAGTACAATTGAAGTAAGGGCTTGGACTGCAGCATGAAGCAACAAGTGGTCAAATAGTGCTCTGCTTGAGGTCTTGATTCAAGTCTATTTTTTAATAGTCTTGTTAGTTTTCTGGTATCAGAATTGCTGGTGGTTAGTTTGCAACAAGCCATCTAAAGACTAAGCTTTCTAGTCGATACATGGTCATGACTGGCTTTTGTCTTGGTCTTAAAAAAACTTAATATTGACTGCTTTGCGCAATAACAACAGCACACTTAGTAGGTTATTGATTAAAAGTTGATTAAATTACTAAAGAATTGCGCAATGATTGCCTAATCGATAGGTAAAGATCTTATTAATCTGGCTCATGCTTATGAATCACGGCTGGCTTCGTAGTTAAAAATACCTGATCATCTAGGTCGTTTGTACTATAAAGTGCATTTAAAGTGACGTCTTCATACAGCCAATAAAACAAGTCGGATTCATAGACGCTGTAGCGGCACTGATAGTGGCTTTGTAGCCATTCATTATTAAGGGAGCCTATGATTTTTGCTGGCTGATCTGTATTAGGATCATGATAAGCAAGTTGTTGTGTTTCTAAATTGATGAGATAGCGATCAAAATAGATAATATTTTCTTGCTTTGAGTAGTTGATTCTATCGGCTTGTAGATGGCCGCCATGCTGATCGATGATACAGAGCTGATCAAACACATAAAAAGCTGGTGGAAAAATAATGGCATGTTGCGTGGGTGCAGCATTACGTAGTTGCTCATGAGCATCACTGCATTGGCTTTTATCCCATTGTTTGATCGTGATTTGTAAGACTAGTAGGCTCATACGTAAGGTGCTTATTTGCGAAAGAATAAATTAAGCAAACATGTTACCAATAAACTGACTATTATCATTGAGCTGATAGGGATAAATATAAAGCTGTGTGTGTTTTCGATGCGTATATCACCGGGCAGCTTGCCAAACCAGCTTAGCAAGCTAGGTGCATAAGCTAGAATCAGCCCCAATGCCAAGATAAAAGCACCTATCAACATTAAACTGTGACTGGTATTCATAATAATTTTTTAATTTCATACGTCGGGTTAGCGTAGCGTAACCTGACGTAAGGGCTTAATATCAATGTTTTTTTAAACCACGATGATACAAATAGGCTCTGCCCAAGCTCCTGAGCCATTGCGACCTATGCCACGTATGCGTATCCAGTAAGTTTGGGCGGGAATGAGTTCTTCTAGTAGAATTTGAGAGCTGGTTAAAGAGGACGTGGCATGTTGCCAATTAGCTTCAACGTTGGGATCGCCTTGTGTGATTTGCACTTCATAACTGCCGGCATCAGGCAGTAGAGCAATATGTATATTTAGCGTACCTTTTTTAATGCCATGGCTCACTTTGAAATCGCTAGGAGCTGCTAGAATTTCATTGCCTGTATTGTGCACAGAGTCTTTGCGTAGATCGTAACCGGTGGTTGCGAGTATGCTGGTATTGCCTTGAGCAATAAATTCTAAATAAGAGGGTAGTCGTTTGAGTAAGTCAGTTAAATTTTGCCTAGAGCTGATGCGCTGTGCTATTTTTAGCGTGTCGCGGCTAATACTGGCAAGATAATCGTTTTTGTAAGTGTTCAGTGCTTGCGTTAGGTCGGCTAAGGTCGGTGCTTGGGGTGGCCAAGGCAGGACATAATGACTATTGCCGGTCAATGCGGCAACAATGGTTTCGGCTTTAACTAGAAAATCAGATTCACTTAGGTGTTCGAAGCTAATAATAAGTTTGGCTTGCATGGCGATATCCTCATAATGATTAGTAATTATACTTACGGCTCTCTTTTGGTGTTAGCTTAACTATAAATCTTTGTCGCCTGATGTCAAGACACGCTTGTAAATATCGAAAGATAATCATAAGAGCTTGGTCGCGTCATGGCAAAGTATCGAAAATCATTCCATTAATGATGCTTTAGTTAGGGGGCAATGACAGGCTTAACTTGTAAAGATAAAGGGCAGTTAGCCCTCATATAGAGCTCTCAACTATCTAACGAAAGAGGCCATGCGGGGGTAAAAATTGACGATATGGGGGCATATACACTTGTATCTGCCCCATAAGAGAGTTTTCATGTTACAAACGATAGCTCGGTTACCCCCCATATAGAGCTTTATCTTGCAAAGTTAAAGCTCTATATGGGGGGTAAGAGCGGCGGGTTTAGCTAGATTTTTCGCTATTAGTCATAAATCTTTTCATCTAGGTCGCCACCAAAGTGAAAGTTAGCCTTTAAGAAAAACAAATCTGAGCCTGGCGTTAAGCCAAAACCTAAACCTATAGACGTGCGTACTTTGTTAAATAATGCGGTGTGCAGGGTAGGGACTACATATTGTTGCTGCAGACCAACCGGTGTTACATCATTAACTTTGCCGGGCGAGCCATACACTTGTAGTCCAATACGGGTTCTATCGGCTATTTGATAGCTCACTTCACTACGCCAGCCAATTTCAAATACCGCATTGCGATTAGCACCTACAATAACTTTTTCAATAGACGGGGCATTAACGATGATCGTCCACTTGTCGAAATTCTTTTGTAGTGTGGTCATAAATTCGGCTTCTAGTTGATCATCATTAAAAGCCGAACTCCACCATTCCATTTCGCTATACCAGCCTAAATCAATAGGCAATTGTCCTGCTTCAGCAAAGCGACCGCGAAAACGAAATTTAGAGCCCGCATATTGCAGATCCTGCCCATCAGGACGGGCAAGGTTGAGGTAATAGGCAAAATCAATTTTATCGGTCAGTCCGTATTCAAATTCAAGGGCATAGCGCATCATGCCTTGGCTAGCGTAGGTGGGCGAGGAGCCGCCGTCACCTGCTTTGTGACCTGCAACGATATAACTAGACAGTAATTCGGGATCTAATGTGCCTTTACCAACGGTGTCGTAGCCATAAACCTGAAACTCAAAAGGATCGATGCCCGCTAGTGCGGAAGTAGAGAAGCCTACAGTAATGAAAGCGCACAGGGCGAGGGTTAAAGATTTAGGTAAGTAGTTCGTCATAATAATGTTCTTCAATGTAGTAATAGTTCATTGGTGCAAATGATAATCATTACCATCTACAAAGTCAATAAAGCTTGTTATGAGTTTATGTCGCTATGAGCAATAAGTCCTTCCGATGCCTGTCGGGGGTTTGCAACCCCGATCGAAACGTTTGGATGCTTCAAAAGCTTTCGAAAAGTTAAACGTTAATGACAGGATTTCAAACCCCGTCCCGCTTGGTTAAAAACAGATTTTCATTAATTTTTTATAATCATTCTAAGTCGCAGCGATTGAGTATCGATACGCTTGCAGCCAAGAAGAATATCTATCATTTATAGTGCGACAAAATTGAGAAAATCTTGTTTTTATGGTGTAATGCCGATCTTAAACGTCTTAATGCGCCTCTTATTTAGTTAAGGTTGAAAAAAGGGGACGGTTCCGCTACCACTTGTTTTGGAGAGTAGGCTTCAACTATGCAATTTATTATTAAAGAAGGTTTAGATTTACCCATAACGGGTGGGCCTAAACAAATCATTGAGGATGGCAATTCGGTCTCTACCGTTGCTATTCTAGGTACGGATTATGTAGGTATGAAGCCTACTATGTTGGTTAGTGAAGGGGAATCGGTCAAATTAGGCCAAGCTCTTTTCACTGATAAAAAAAATCCAGGTGTACTCTTTACTTCACCCGGTGCGGGTGTTGTTAAAGCCATACATCGTGGTGAGAAACGTGCCTTATTATCGGTCGTTATTGAATTAAAAGGCGCTGCTAAAGTTTCTTTTGATCATTATAAAGAGTCTGATCTGGTTAATTTAACAGCGGAACAAGTTAAAGAAAACTTAGTAGCCTCAGGTCTATGGACTACGCTACGTACTCGTCCTTACGGTAAGACGCCTGCCATTGATAGCACGCCTAGTGCGATTTTTGTAACTGCTATTGATACTCGCCCACTTGCTGCAGATCCTGCCATCATTATTAGAGAACGTTCTAACGATTTTAATAATGGTCTGACAGTATTAGCTAATTTGACGGCTGGCAAACTCTACGTTTGTAAAGCCACTGGCGTGGATATGCCAGTCGCTAATGTTGCAACGGTTGCTGAGTTTTCAGGTCCACATCCTGCTGGCTTACCTAGTACACATATTCATTTTGTTGATTCAGTCAATATTAATAAGTTTGTATGGCATCTGGATTATCAAGCGGTTATCGCGATAGGCGCCTTGTTTACTAGTGGTAAATTAAGCGTTGAAAGAGTGATCTCTCTAGCTGGCCCTACGGTTAAAAATCCTAGACTGATTCGCACACGTGTCGGCGCTAATACCGATGATTTAGTTGCGGGTGAGTTGTTAGATGATGTTGAAAGTCGCGTTATCTCAGGTTCAGTTCTTTATGGACACACTGCCGCTGATTGGTCTGCTTTTTTAGGCTGTTACAACAATCAAGTTTCTGCCTTGCAAGAAGGCCGTGCTAGAGAATTGTTTGGCTGGATCGTGCCAGGTAAAAATAAATATTCTGCTTTGAATGTTTATACCTCTAGTGTTGATCGTAAAGACAATCGTCTTTTCCCTTTAACCACGGACAAAAACGGCAGTAATAGAGCCATAGTTCCTGTAGGCGCTTATGAATCTGTTATGCCCATGGATATTTTGGCTACGCCCTTATTGAAAGCCTTAGTTATTGGTGATTCAGATCAAGCTCAGTTATTGGGTTGTTTGGAACTCGATGAAGAAGATGTCTCCTTATTTACCTTTGTCGATCCAGGTAAACATGACTTTGGTCCTGTGCTGAGAGCGAATTTAACTAAAATTGAGAAGGAAGGATAATGTCGGCTAGAAAAATTTTAGACAAAGTAGAGCCGCACTTTACAAAAGGCGGACGACTTGAAAAGTATTACGGCCTGTATGAAATGGTCGATACTTTTATTTATACCCCAGCTGACGTAACACGTGGTACTACACATGTACGTGATGGTAATGATCTAAAGCGTACGATGACCTTTGTGGTTATTGCAACGTTCTTTTGCGTATTGATGGCCATGTATAACACGGGTTATCAAGCGAACTTAGCCATGGAAGCCATGGGCTTAGAGAAGATAGCGAACTGGCGTAGTATCCCTATGACGCTGTTTGGTTATAGCACTTTAAATCCATTTTCAAATATCGTGCATGGCGCTTTATATTTCTTACCTATTTATATAGTGACCCTAGCGGTCGGTGGTATTTGGGAAGTTTTATTTGCAACCGTACGTGGTCATGAAGTCAATGAAGGCTTTTTGGTTTCTTCTATGCTGTATACCTTGATTATGCCTCCTGATATCCCCTTGTGGCAGGTTGCTTTAGGTATCTCTTTTGGTATCGTTATTGGTAAAGAAGTCTTTGGTGGTACGGGTAAAAACTTTTTGAATCCTGCCTTAACAGGTAGAGCATTCTTATATTTTGCTTATCCTGCTTCAATGACGGGTGATGCGGTTTGGGTTGCTGTTGATGGTTTTACTCGCGCGACTCCATTAGGTATTGCAGCGAATGGTGGTTTAGATGCAGTTTATGCCGCTAACTATAGCTGGATGCAATCTTTCTTTGGTTTTGAGCCTGGCTGTTTAGGTGAAACTTCTACTTTAGCAATCTTAATTGGTGCAGCCTTCTTGTTGTATACCAAAGTGGCCTCTTACCGCATTATGGGTGGAGTGTTCGCAGGTATGGTCGCTATTTCTGTGTTATTTAATGTGATTGGTAGTGATACGAATCCCATGTTTGCGTTTCCTTGGTACTGGCATTTAACCGCTGGTGGTTTTGCTTTTGGTATGGTTTACATGGCAACTGACCCAGTCAGTGGTTCTATGACCAATACCGGACGTTGGATATTCGGTGCCTTAATTGGTGGTATGACTGTGTTAATCCGCGTAGTTAACCCTGCATTTCCAGAAGGCATAATGCTGGCTATTCTGTTTTCAAATATGTTTGCACCGACGATCGATTACTTCGTCATTCAAGCTAATATCAGAAGAAGGATGAAACGGTCATGACTGAGAAAAAGATCAATTGTAAACACATGACGGCTCTCTGTGAAAAGCTCAATGAGTATGAATCCTATAGAAAGTTTATAGTTTATAAAGATAAAGTACTGGCTTTAGGCAATGATAGTTTAGAAAAAACCATCGCTATTGCCGTGGCACTTTGTTTAGTGTGTGCGGTACTTGTTTCATTTGCTGCGGTTGCTTTAAAACCGTTACAAATTGATAACAAAGCAGCGGACATGAAAAAGAACATTCTTGATGTAGCCGGTCTACTTGAAGAAGGCGCTAATATCAACACGGCTTTTGCTCAAAAAATTGAAGCGAAGATTGTTGATTTAGAAACTGGCGCTTATGTTGAAAATATCAATGCTGATGAATACGATCAACGTAAAGCTGCGAAAGATCCAGCTCAAAGTATCGCTATTCCTAAAGACAAAGATATTGCCCACATTCGTGTTAAAGCTAAATATGCCAAAGTATTTTTAGTAAAAGACGGTGGCAAGCTTAAGTCTATTATTCTGCCTATGCATGGTTATGGCTTATGGTCTACCTTATACGGCTTTTTATCTTTAGAAGCAGATGGTCAAACCGTACAAAGTATCAACTTTTATGATCAACAAGAAACTCCGGGTCTAGGTGGCGAAGTCGTTAATCCTAACTGGCGTGCCTTGTGGAAAGGTAAGAAAGTCTATGCTGAAAGCGAGCAGCACTCTGCAGATAAAGGTTCAATTTCAGAGGCGAGTGTCGGTGAGCCTGCCTTGAGTTTAATTAAAGGTGCAGTCGATACGACTAGACCTGGTTCTCAATATCAGGTTGATGGACTTGCTGGCGCAACTTTAACCAGTACCGGTGTGACTAATTTAGTCAGATACTGGATGGGTGACGAAGGTTTCGCTCCGTATTTAAAGAAAGTAAGAACGGTTCAAGGGAGTTAAATCATGAGCGCAATATTGAATGATGAAACAAAAAAAGTATTAACAGCCCCTCTAGTCAATGACAATCCTATTACGTTACAAGTATTAGGTATTTGTTCGGCTTTAGCGGTCACTTCACAAATGTCGACTTCCTTGATTATGGCTTTGGCCTTAACCTTAGTAACGGCCTTTTCTAGTGCTGCGATTAGTGCGATTAGAAACCATATTCCTAGCAGTATTCGGATTATTGTACAAATGACCATTATTGCCTCTTTGGTAATCGTGGTTGATCAGTTGTTAAAAGCTTTTGCTTATGATGTCAGCAAACAATTGTCGGTATTCGTAGGTTTGATTATTACTAACTGTATCGTAATGGGTAGAGCTGAAGGTTATGCGATGAAAAATCCGCCTTTAGAAAGCTTCATGGACGGTATCGGTAATGGTTTAGGTTATAGCTTGATCTTAGTGATCGTGGCTTTTTTCAGAGAAACTTTAGGTTCTGGTAAATTACTAGGTATCGAAGTGTTTAAATTGACTAAAGACGGTGGCTGGTACGATCCTAATGGTTTGATGTTATTACCACCTAGCGCTTTCTTTATCATCGGTTTGATTATTTGGGGGGTTCGTCAATGGAAACCTGCTCAAGCTGAAAAGGTAGAGTTTAAGATTATGTCGATATCTCATGGTGAAGGAGGACATCACTAATGGAAGCTTATATTAGTTTATTTGTTAAGGCTGTCTTTATTGAAAACTTGGCCTTGTCCTTCTTTTTGGGCATGTGTACATTTATTGCAGTATCGAAGAAAATTTCTACAGCTATGGGCTTAGGTATTGCGGTCATGGTGGTTCAGGCGATTACAGTGCCTGCAAACAATGTCGTTTATCATGCTTTGTTAAAAGAAGATGCACTTTCTTGGATGGGTATAACAGGCGTTGATTTAAGCTTCTTAGCCTTATTAAGTTGTATTGGTATGATTGCGGCACTAGTACAGATTCTTGAGATGATTCTGGATAAGTTTTTCCCCGCTTTATACTTCGCTTTGGGTGTGTTTTTACCTTTAATCACTGTTAACTGCGCCATTTTGGGCGGCAGTTTATTCATGATTGAACGTGATTACAACTTTGGCGAAAGTGTCACTTACGGTGTAGGTAGCGGTTTAGGCTGGGCATTGGCGATTACCGTCATGGCTGGCGTACGTGAAAAACTTAAATACAGTGATATTCCTGCCGGTTTGCAAGGTTTGGGTATTACATTTATTACTGCGGGTCTGATGTCTCTTGGCTTCATGGCTTTCTCCGGAATCCAACTTTAGGAAGGTAGAGTAATGCTGGAAATTCTCTTAGGGATCATTATTTTCACGGCTTTTGTTATTGCACTGGTATTTGTTATTATCGGCGCAAAAAGCAAATTAGTCGCGGAAGGCGATGTTGAGATCCTGATTAATAATGAAAAGAAAATTCATGTGCCGGTAGGCTCAAAACTATTAACAGCCTTAGCTGATAATGGTTTGTTTGTATCATCAGCCTGTGGCGGTGGTGGAACCTGTGCCCAGTGCAAAGTAGTTGTACATTCAGGTGGCGGTGAAATTCTGCCGACTGAATTGACGCATATTACCAAGCGCGAAGCGGCTCATGGCGAACGCCTTTCATGCCAAGTTTCGGTAAAACATAACATGAGTATTGAAGTCGAAGATGAAGTCTTTGGCGTAAAAAAATGGGAATGTACCGTTAAGTCCAATAATAACGTAGCTACTTTTATTAAGGAACTGGTACTTCTGTTGCCTGACGGCGAAGAAATCAATTATAAAGCTGGTGGTTATATTCAAATTGAATGTCCTCCGCATATTGCTAAGTACAGTGATTTCAAGATTGAAGAACGTTTCCATGAAGATTGGGATAAATTCAATCTATGGCGTTATGTTTCTGAAGTAAAAGAGCCGGCATTGCGTGCTTATTCGATGGCCAGTTATCCTGAAGAAAAAGAAATTATGCTAAACGTACGTATCGCGACGCCCCCTCCTGGTGCGCCTGATTCAGTAGCGCCTGGCATTATGTCTTCTTATATCTTTGACTTGAAACCTGGCGATAAATGTATCATCTCAGGACCTTATGGCGAATTCTATGCTAAAGATACTGAAGCTGAAATGGTTTTTGTCGGTGGTGGTGCAGGTATGGCCCCTATGCGTTCACACATTTTTGATCTGTTACGTCGATTGAAGTCTAATCGTAAAATAACTTTCTGGTATGGTGCTCGTAGCAAACGCGAAATGTTCTATGTAGAAGATTTTGATATGCTAGCTAAAGAAAATGATAACTTTGAATGGCACGTTGCCTTGTCTGATCCATTACCTGATGATAATTGGGATGGTTATAAAGGCTTTATTCATAATGTGTTGTTTGAAGAGTTTATTAAAAATCACCCAGCACCAGAAGATTGTGAGTTCTATATGTGTGGACCTCCAATCATGAATACCTCAGTGATTAACATGTTGATTGCAAATGGCGTAGAGCCAGAAAACATCATGTTGGATGACTTTGGCGGTTAAAGGCTACAAGGCTTCTGTTAGGTTGTTTTAACTTAACAGTGGACCCTGTTAAAAGAAAACGAGGATAGACTAGTTCTATACCTCGTTTTTTTAATTTAAGTGTTGTAATCCTATATTAAGCAGTTATGGATTTTATTGATTTTCTGTATCTGTAGCCGCTTAAGAGAATTAGCAACACTCATTGATAAGAGGATTGTCATGACTTATTTTTTAGTAACGTTTGTACTGATGCTGGTGGTTATAACCATTATGGCGGTTGGTGTTATCTTTGGCCGCCGTGCCATTAAAGGTTCTTGTGGCGGTGGTATGAGCAAAGCCGAATGTGTGTGCATAGAAAAGTGCGATAAAAGAAAGAAATTGGATGCAGCACAGCAAGCTAAAAACTCTATAGAAGTGTGAAAGTTTTTTTGTTGTCTTAATGTAATAATTAACGTGTAGTAAGAGCCTTGATGAATAAAACTGAGTCAGCAAAACTAACGGAAAGATTACAAGGTGCTGCAAGCTTTTATTGGCATGATTACGAAACCTTTGGAACTGATCCGCAACGTGATAGACCGGTACAATTTGCCGGTCTTCGTACGGATGAGGATTTTAATGTTATCGATGAGCCCTTGGTGGTTTATTGTAAGCCTACACCTGATTGCTTGCCGCAACCTGATGCTTGCGTCATTACCGGTATTACACCGCAACTAGCCGAAGATAAGGGCGTCTGTGAAGCTGAGTTTATTAATCTAATTCATGAACAACTAGCGCAGCCTAATACTTGTACCTTAGGCTACAATAATTTGCGTTTTGATGACGAGGTGACTCGTAATTGTTTATATAGAAATTTTTATGATCCCTATGCGCGTGAATGGCAAAATGGCAATTCACGTTGGGATTTAATCGATGTATTAAGAGCCGCAAGGGCTTTAAGGCCAGAGGGTATTAACTGGCCTGTCAACGATGAAGGTAAGCCTAGTTTACGCTTAGATCAATTAACGGTCGCTAATGGTATTGTTCATGAATCAGCGCATGATGCCTTATCTGATGTACATGCCACTATAGGCATCGCTAAAGTTGTTAAGCAAGCGCAACCCAAACTTTTTAACTTTCTAATGCAGCATCGTTTAAAGCCTAAGGTTTTAGAGTTGTTGCAATTAGGTAGTGATCAGCCTGTCGTACATATTTCTGGTAAATATACGGTCCATAAGAACTGCCTCGCTATCGTTTTACCCATTTGTAAGCATCCGACTAATAATAATGGTGTCATTGTTTATGATCTGTCTATAGATCCTGAACCTATGTTGTCTTTATCAGTTGAGGAGATACAACAGCGGCTATTTACGGCGACTAAAGATTTGCCAGAGGGTGTGGCGCGCATCCCATTAAAAACAGTGCATATTAATAAGTGTCCTGTATTAGCGCCCATCTCTGTGATTAAGTCAGAAGATGCGCAGCGCCTAGAGATTGATTTAGATCTATGCCAAGCTAATATCACTAAAGTTAAGGCTGCTACGGACTTGTCTGCTAAGTTAATGGCGGTGTTTAGTGATCATGCTTACGAAGATCGAGGCTACGATCCGGATTTAGCTATATATAGCGGTGGTTTCTTTTCTGATGCAGATAAGCAGAAAATGGCTAAGATCAGGTCATCATCACCTAAACAGCTAGCGGCATCTGATGTTACTTTTACCGATCCGCGCTTAAGCGAGATGTTATTTCGCTATCGGGCTCGTAATTATCCACACACACTCAATGCTGATGAGCAGTTGCGTTGGCAGACTCTGTGTCAACAGCGTTTAACAGGGCAGGTGCCTGGAGCGAGTATTACTTTTGAGGCTTATGAAGCTAGGTTACAGGCTTTACGAGACAGTCATGATAGTCGCACTGATATTATTGAGGCCTTAGAGGCCTATGGCTTAGCGTTACGTTAAGTTCACTATGCACAAAGCGCTATAGCTTACGGATGATTAAAATAAAAAATGTTTATGGTAGGTCGGGTTAGCGATAGCGTAACCCAACATTCAGAAGTTGTCGGCTTACGCTATCGCTAACCCGACCTACTTTGATTCTCTTCATTTAAAGTAATTCATTATGGAAGTCTTATGTCCGTTAAACGTCCGGTAGTCTTATCTTTTTCAGGTCATGATCCTAGTGGTGGTGCGGGTATACAAGCTGATATTGAAACTATTGTCAGTCATCAATGTCATTCTGCCAGTATTATTACGGCATTGACCGAGCAAGATACTCGCAATGTTAAAAAACTAATACCACAAAGCTCGGCAGCTATTATTAGTCAGGCTAACACTTTGTTAAATGACTTAACTGTTGATATCTTTAAAGTTGGTTTAATTGGGCATCATGAAACGGCCTTGGTCATTTATTCAATTCTAAAACAGTATCCTCATATTCCTGTGGTATTAGATCCAGTATTAGCTGCAGGTGGCGGTGCTGACTTATCGAATGAGCGTTTAATTGAAGCTATCGTTGATTTATTATTACCTTGCACGAAGGTGTTAGTTCCTAATAGCGAAGAAGCTCGTAAATTAACGGGGCTTAACGATCTAGAAGACTGCGGGCTCGCTTTGTTAGAGCTAGGTTGTGAATATGTGTTGATTACCGGCACTCATGAAGATACGCCATCAGTGAGTAATCAGTTATTTCATGATAATCGTTGCTGGGAGACTTATACCTGGGATCGATTACCCACAAGTTATCATGGCTCAGGTTGCACATTGGCTGCCAGTATTGCTGCATTACTGGCTCATGGTTTGGAACCGGTTCAGGCTGTTATGGAAGCTCAAGAATATACTTGGAACTCATTAAGTAGCGCTTATCAGCCAGGTAAGGGTCAACATAATCCAAATCGCTTTTTCTGGATGGAAGACGATTCATGAGCTTTCCTATCAGTGGCTTGTATGCCATCACCCAAACAGACAATAAATCCTATGACACTATAGTGATGGAAGTTGAGGCGGCGCTTAGAGGCGGTGCCGTGGTAGTGCAATATCGGGATAAACAACCGCTAGATGCAGACCACTTAGCGAGTCAGTTGCTTAAACTTTGTCAACAGTACTGTGTGCCCTTGCTGATTAATGATGATGTGGCGTTGGCGGAAAGAATAGGTGCCGATGGTGTACATATCGGTAGAGACGATGGCTCTATTGAACGGGCACGTCAGCGTTTAGGTGAGCAGGCCATTATTGGCGTTTCGTGTTATAACTCTGTTGAACATGCGCAGCAGGCTCAGGATCAAGGGGCAACTTATGTCGCTTTTGGACGCTTTTTCCCTTCTTCATCTAAACCCTTAGCATTACCAGCAAGTCTTGAGACTTTGCGTCTTGCAAAGCAAATACTCACTATTCCGATAGTCGCTATAGGCGGCATACTTCCAGAAAATGGCACTCTATTATTAGAGGCGGGTGCAGATTTGTTAGCGGTGATTGGTGGGCTTTTTGATGAGCAGCCTGAGCAGGCGGCAAGGACTTATCAGGCACTGTTTGAGCGCGTTACATTAACATTTGGCCTATAGAAAATGAACCCAAATAAACAAGGATAAAATAGACGGCAGATAAAGCAATGCTGGCAGAAAGGTTGATAGATAGAGTTTTTCTAAAAACATAGGCTATCAATACGAGCTCCCAGATAAACAAAAGCCCTAATATATAATAGCTGACTAAGTATTCATTGAGTGTCAGCCAGACTAAAATCGGGATGATAAAAATTGAGACGATATTGCTACACAGCAAAACAGCAGTGGTAGTTTGCACAAAGGCATATAAGGTTTTATTGAGGTAAAGTATAAAGCCAATAAATAGTAGCGTAAATGCCGTCTCAAAACTCACTTCAAGGAATGACTCGAAAGGATCATCAGTCATATTAGTTTGCATGAAAAATTCGACAATATAAAAGAACACTAGGTTTTGTTTAAAAAACACTGTTGATCTAGTAAGCTCTAGTGGATTATGTTTAAGCCAGCATAGCGGTATAAATTGTCTTAGAATTTCAATAGATAACATGGGTTGTCGCGTATGTCATGCAAGTTATAGACACTATATGTTTTTTATATTAAAAAATGTTTAGTAAAGTCTTTATTCGTCTTCATAATCACTAAAGTCATCATTTAAAGATTGTACTAGTTCTTTAGTTTTATTCGTTAATGCCGTTAAACGTGCCTTAGTGACTTTGTTCCAACCTATAGGCTCACTAATAGGTAATAACATGCGGGTCGTGGTTAAATTCATTTCAAAAAGATTAGCTAAGTTTTCCATAAGATGGAGTTCTTTTTGACGTAGATTAAGTTTCTTGACAATAAATTTTGCGTGTAATTTACAAATCAATAAATGAGTAGGTGCTAGAATCAATAATAAAACGACTAGAATGATAGGGCCCATAATAGGGTCAAATAAAAAGTCTAAAACACCGAACTCTATCTCTGCAAATACTGCGAGAATGGCAATAAAACTAACAATAAAAAGACTAGTGATATTTGCACGTTCTTTCCAGGTTGCAATAGCCTTTTTAACTTCAGGTATGACTACGTTTTCGATATCACGGATGTTTTTTTCTAATGCATCTAGTACACGATAAGTACGATCATTATTGACATTAGCTATACGCTCATCTATTTGATAGAAATCTGCTTGATGATTAGGGTTAATGTTATTTTGCATAGTAGGCATAATGATAAACTGCCCAGTATTTAAACCTAATGCTAAGAGTTTACGTTGCCATGAACTAATGATTTCATTAGTTTTAGCCGGATTGAGTGCGGCTAAAGGCTCATCAATTAAATATATAAACTTATTGGAATCTTGTTGGCTGATGATCTGTTGTATTAATTCATCTTGCATTGGTGATGTGGTTTCAAAGACATCGGAAAAAACAAAAACAAGGTCGGCGCAGTCTATACTTTTTTTGGAAAGTAAGGCGTGGATGGGGTTCGACGGTTCAGCACTAATATTAGGCGTTTCAATAAAAACCTTACCTTTTAAGCGTTCACAGTTCATGGTTTTTAATTCCAAATAGGAATTAATCCTATCCCCTTCACCTTTAAGTAATTGTTCTATTTGGTTACTGATTTGATAAAAAGGGTATCTCGGGTCTACATCCAAAGCTGTGCCAGGCAAAGTGGCAGCGTGTGTTTGATTATTATGCAATAACACCGTGAATTTTTGATTGAATGCCTGAGTGCCAGAGGGGACTTGCTGAGCATTCGTGAGGTAACTATTGAGAAAGCGAGACTTGGCGCTAGAATTGCCACTAATTAGGCTAATAATAGGCCACCATGATTGCTTGTTGGCAGTGGTTTCATCGTTACTGATAAGGCCAAGATCAAACTCTATCTGGTCAAGATCATGAAAAACTTTAGCTGACTTTAGCAATACTGGATGGTCGTTGGCGAAATGTTTTTCAAGATTAATAAGGTATTTGCTCGCTGTCTTTTCAGTCATCAGTTTGACCCCGCATGTTATGGATTTTAATATAAAAGTTGAGCGAGTATACACCTAGCTATGCTCTGATAATACAAAAAACAGGGTAAAAGTAAGGGGGGTGTTTGAGATAAAAACAGTATTTATAAGGGGGTTATTGATTTTTGCAAGGCAGATAAAACAAATTTGTAGTATATTTGGCTGCTTTTCAGGTTGTATACAAAATTGAATGATAAAGAAAAAGTCGGATTTTTTAAGTTCCTCGCCTTTAATAATACTGTTAATAGCTTGTTTGTTATCAGGCTGTACTAATGCTTTGAGCGTTCGTTATGGCGAGTATGGTCAGACTAAAGCAGAGTTTACTTTGTATGTGGAAAAAGTCTTTAAAATGCAAAACAACATGACTAGCGAAATAATGGCTATCACTGATGCCGATGCAGTTTTAGTGCAGGCAGATCAAAAAATGCAGGAAGTTTGTGCGCCATTGAATGAATATGCAACTCGCGAAGTTGATAAGTTAAATATTGCTATTTCTTTACTTAGACGCGTTGAGAAATCTGCTGTGGCTTGTGAGAAAGCGGCTCAAAAAGTCCAAATGCTATTGGGCCATAAATAGATCTATTAGCTTAGCCAAGAAAGGCTAGTCCAATAACGTTATATTCCGGTTGCAGATGATTTAACCCTATAACCAACAGGCAACGGTCGTTCTTTTACTTGCTATATCCTTAAAGCTTAATCCACTCGCCATTTTACTTAGCCTTTTATATATCCCTATGAACTTACAGCATAAAAAACTATTAAGGTATTTTCTGTCTTCTTTAGTCGTAATTAATACCTTACTGTTTTTAGTGATGGCGTATTTTCATGTGCTGAGTACAGACCCAAAATCAGCTGTATTTATTGATTTTTGGGGGCGCTTTACTGTGTACTCGTTATGGTTTATTGGCTTTGCTATCTACATAAAATATGTAGCAAACACCTTGCTTTTAAAATGGCTGATTTTATCGCTGATTAGTCTTAATATCCCTGTGTTTCTTTTGTTGGCTTATTTTGACAAGATCAGTAATACAGCGGATACCCTTGTGTTTGTTGATTTCTGGGGACGAATTACGGTTTACTCGCTATGGTTTATTTGCTATGAAACCTATAGTAAATATGTCAGTGTTGTCAGATCCGATTTATAAGACCCTAAACAGGCGTTATGGGAGCATAAACCATGAATAAAGTCGCGCAAGTTACGCTTAACTTTTGGATTATGAAGATTTGTGCAACTACCTTAGGAGAAACGGCAGGTGATCTTTTGTCTATGACCATGAGCATCGGTTATGCCATCAGTTCTATCATCTTGCTCAGTCTATTCTTGGTCACACTGGTCATTCAGCTTTGTGTAAACACGTTTCATCCGGTGCTTTGTTGGTCCGTCATTCTTACCACCAGTACGGCGGGTACTACATTGTCTGATTATATGGATAGAACTCTAGGTCTGGGCTATGCTAAAGGCTCATTGATCTTGGTGTCTGGTTTGTTAATCGTATTGGCTGTTTGGCGACTCAATGAAAAAACATTATCTGTTAGCAATATTAACACTATTAAAGCTGAGCTTTTCTATTGGGTCGCTATTTTGTTTTCAAATACATTGGGTACGGCTTTAGGTGATTTTTTGGCGGATGATTCTGGTTTAGGATTTTTAGGTGGCGCGCTGCTTGTGGGTGGCGTTATTGCATTAATTGCTCTTGCATCATATCTAGGCAAGCTTAATCAGATCCTGTTGTTCTGGCTGGCCTTTATACTGACACGTCCCTTTGGCGCGACTTTTGGTGATTTACTGACAAAACCTATTGAAAAGGGCGGTGTTGGTTTTGGTACTGTTGGCTCGTCTATGATACTTGCCATGATATTGATGGGCTTTGTTGTTTATAGTATGCGTGTTAAGAGAGCTACGAATTAAGCTGGGGTTATAACGTTGTCGGGTTATGCTGTGCTAACCCGACGTTGTTTTAAGCTATTTATAATGACTTAAAGGAGAGCGTTATTTTTTATTAAAATAATAATAGCCGCCAAACTTTCCTTTTAGCGTCATAGTTTGGTCATTTTTATCGACTAAAGAAAATACATCAAATCGGCTGTTACCAACCAAAGCAATCTTTAATTTTCCTTCTTCTATTTCGTAATTAACTGGTGGTTGGTCATAGTATTTGCCTTCACGTGGGATGTGCAAAATGGTTACTTTACCATCTTTAAATACCCAAGTATCTTCACGAGTGACAGTTTGTTTGTCTGTTAATGAGTTAGTGGTATGTTGAAGTTTCCAAGTACCTTGTATTTCTTCTTTAGCTTTAAGTTCAATATCAGCGTTTGCAGTACTAGCTAATAACGATAAGCCTAATAATAAAGATAGAGTTACTACGTTTGTTTTTTTCATGATCATTCCTAAGTTTTAGTTGAGAGGACAGCGGTGAGTGAAAGTCACTCAGGTAAGCGCTGCTTGATTAAATGATCGGCTCACCCCGAGCAAGCTTGGGTAATTTACCCTCCAAACCCATGGCGCTACGCATGACTTTGTTTTTAGCAGGTAATAACCGTTCAGCTAGACCTAAGCCTAAGTTGCGGATGAGTTTTATAGGTAGTATTTCATTACTAAATACTTGATAGAAAACATCCATTACGGTCATCATTTTAAGATTTTCATTACGACGTAGTTGCTCATAGCGCTTTAAAACACTTAAGTCACCGAGTGCTAAACCTTTTTTAGCTGCATCGATGAGTACTTCCCCTAAGGCTGCAGCATCCAGTAAACCAATATTAACGCCTTGACCGGCGAGTGGATTAATCATGTGCGCGGCATCTCCCACCAACACAACGCCCGGTTTAACATAATTTTGAGCATGTTGTCGTTTGAGCGGAAAGCTGGCGACGCCTAGGACTTTATTGACTTGGCCAAGGCAGTCAGGAAATGCACCTAGCAATTCATCCTTGAGAGCCTCGTAGCTTAGGCTTTTTAAGCGTCTAACTTCGTCAGGCGAGTTATACCAGACGATAGAGCCATAATGTCCTGTTAATGGCAAAAAGGCTTGCGGGCCACTAGGTAAAAAACGTTGCCAGGTGATATCTTGTTGCTCGTAGGCGGTTTCTATATAAATAACCAGAGCGTGTTGTTTGTAATCCCAGCTAGTTACACCAAGCCCTACAACCTGTCGGACTCGTGATTGCCCGCCATCAGCAGCAACCAATACTTTTGTAGACAGCTGTCGTCCATCTTCTAGCTCCAGTAGGCTGTCCTCTCCTACGGAATAGTTGATTTTTGTAATTGTGCTGGGGCAAATTAGTTCAATATTGTTGAATTCTTGTAAGCGATCTAAGAGTGCTAGTTGGGTTATTCTGTTTTCAACAATGTAACCTAGTTCAGGATAGTTGATATCATCACTACAAAACTCAGTATCGCCAGCCGTTTCCCAAACACGCATGCGTTTAAAGGGACAAAAACGTCTAGCCACGATACCGTCCCAAGCACCTACGGTGGCGAGTATGTTTTTGGAGGCTATACTTAGGGCTGAAACTCGTAAGTCATGACTTTGTTCAGGACTAAAAGGCTGTGGTGTTGTACTTTCGATAACAGCGACTTTTAGTGTGCTATTCCCTAAGCTACAAGCTACGGCTGAACCCACCATGCCGCCACCCACGATGACTACATCAAATTTTTCTATCATGAGCGACTCATCCTTTCGGCATTAATAATAGCTTGTTGTGCTAGTTGACGTTCTATTTTAGCGGCTCGTTTGGCGATTAGGGCTTTAGCGGCATCTGAACCTATATGGGCTTCACCACGTTGTCTGGCTAATTCCATTTGTTTTTCTCGCTCCATAAAGCGAGTTTTCTGTAAATCCGTGGCCTTGTCATAGCAATGAGGGCAGCTCACGCCTTGCTGATATTTAGTATCTGCTTTATCCGCTTCAGTGATCGGTAATCGACAAGCATTGCATTGATCATATTGACCTTTTTCAAGTTGCAGGTTGACGGTCACACGCTCATCAAAAACAAAACATTCACCTTCCCATAATGTTTCTTGAGTGGGTACTACTTCCAAGTATTTTAAAATACCACCTTTTAGGTGATAGACCTCATCAAAACCTAACTCTTTGAGATAAGCGGTAGATTTTTCGCAGCGTATGCCACCTGTACAAAACATAGCTATCTTCTTATGTTTTTCAGGATTTAGATTTTCTTTAACATAACGAGGAAAGTCTCTGAAGCTTTCGGTATTAGGATTGAGGGCATTTTTAAAGGTACCGACTTGATATTCATAATCGTTGCGAGTATCCACTACGATAACATCGGGATCCGAGATCAGTTGATTCCATTCTTCAGGTGCCACATACGTGCCCACTACACGTTTAGGATCGATACCCTCTATACCTAAGGTAACGATTTCTTTTTTAAGTTTAACTTTGGTACGATTAAAGGGCAGGCTGTCGGTATAGGATTCTTTGTGATCAATATCCGACAAACGTGTATCTTGACGTAACCAGTTGAGTACGCTGTCTATGCCGGCACGTGACCCAGCAATGGTACCGTTAATGCCTTCGTTAGCCAATAATAAGGTGCCGCGCACTTGATGGGCTTCCATAACATTATGCAAGGGTTGACGTAAAGACTGAAACTCGTCCAAGGTGACGAATTTATATAAAGCACAAACAACTATCGTAGACATGACAACCTCATTGCGAACCAGAACGTAAAACTGGAGCAAAAAGGAAGCTATTATACGGCTAGCGTTTGAATACCGCTAATTGTTGGTTAAAGCAGTTTAAGGGTGAGAGTTCCAGCCACGCATAAAGTTACTAACAAGGACAAGTATGGTAGCTTCAATTTTTTTGATTTCAGCTTTATCAAGACTAGGCTTTAAAGAAAGCGTACAAATACCATGGACGCCTGCAAAGAAAGCGACAGCGGTGGCTTTTATTTCAAGCACATTGAGTTCTGGTTTGAGTGATGCCAAGCGTAGTTCAAAGTGAGCAAGTACATTATCGATTTTGTCTTGATACCAATCAGGAACTTCAACACCCGTTAATAAGCGATCATCAAAAATATAGCGCCAGCGATTAAAGTTTTGAACGCCATAATTCATATAAGCTAAAGCTAAGCTTTCCATCGCAGTCTCAGCTTCACTTAATGGGGTTTGTTTTAATTGCAGAGCAATAGCATCAAAGGTTCGGGCGTGGATATGCAGGGTCAAATCAGCCATATTAGCGTAGACCATGTAGAGACTGCCCACTGTGTAGCCTATTTCTTTTGCAATACTTCGTGCTTTTAATGCTGAAAAACCTTGTCTTATGACTACCTGTTCGGCAGCATCGAGTAACATGGTTTTTATTTCTTCTAGACTATGCTCACTTCGTCTTGCCATGATCTACCGTATTGAGTTTATTAAGGGGGCGACTTCTTAAGTTGATTTAATTAAGCTGCCAGATCTTTCGGCGAGTTATAGGATGTGAGTCAAAAGACTTGCGTACATGCTGCCACTGTCTTACGACATTTTCTATGCCTTTACTATCATTAACCGTTAGTTCTGTATAGCACTCATTACTACGTACAAAAGCCGCCAAGAATGAACCCATCGCGCGTTGTTGAGTGTGATATTGCGCTAAAGCCTCACGCTTTAACAAGCGCTCAGCTTCATTGAGTGGAGTACAGGTTCGTGTTAAACCTCGTAGAGGTAAATCATCAGGTAAAAATAAGGGTTGTGTGCTTAAATCTAGTGGCTTTTCAGCAGTAGAGCCAGAGGGCCAACCATGTTGCCAATGAATTAAATAGGCGAATAGACGAGGATTAGGCTCGGCACCAATACTATGTTCTAGCCAATCATTAATGGCTAATAAAGCAAACATACCTAAACCGGCATGATCGGAATCATTTTCCATGACATCGGGAAATACAATCATCGTTGGTTTGGTTGCCCGTAAAATAGCCACTAATTCATTGCGCAGTAATTCGCCTTCTTGGGCTATGCCTTTATCTTCAGCTTCTACGTAGGGAACATGGCTGTAACCAGTAAAACCGGAACGGTCAGGGTGTGTACGTCCCCAATGAGAAACCAGCATCGGGTAAATAGATCCATCTGAAAAGCCATATAAGTCTAAATGAATGTAGCCATGGCCTAAAACATGAGCGGCGCTGCGCGATTCTTGCAGGCGTTTTTCACCATAATGGATATAGTCAGCGCTGCTGAGATTAGTTTTACCCAAGTCGCGTTGTATGGCTTCTACATAAGCATCCCCAGAAGTTACGACCACGCTACGAACTGTACCGCCATGATCAAATACTTGCTGGATTAAACCGGCAGCGCTCAGAGTTTCATCATCGGGATGAGGCGCTAAAACCAGTAAACGTTCATGAGATCCTATTTTTAATGGCTGTATGGATGGCGAAGCTTGTAAGCTAGGTGTAGTCAGTAAAGCTATGATAATAGCGGCAGTATGCAAGCAAGGAAAAAGAAAAGATAATTTCATGATGGCTAAAGCGGCTCCCTCAAAAGAACAGAGTATAAGTTACTAAATAACTTCAAAAGAGAAAACGACCGTAATTAAGGTCATAGACACCAAACCTAATAAGAATATGATTTCTGCCCAACGCTCTAAACGATCAGTTGCTTGCTCTGAACGTATCGATGAAAATGATAATAACGCACTGATCATGAACAATAAGCTATCAATGGCTAGGCCTTTATCAATTAAGTAGTTGGCTAAGTCAGGCGCCATGCTTTTAACAATACTGATAACCATAATGCACACGCCGACCATGGTGGCAGAATTGGGCAAGATATGATGAGAGAGATCGTTGTTGCTAGAATTAGATCTCTTAAGAGTAGGTTTTAGCATGATGATAGTGAATGAAAGTTTAGTGAGTTTTTAGAGTATCAAGGTTATTTTGAGCAGTAGGATGGCCTTGGTCAGCTGCTTGTTGATATAGTTCCAATGCTTTAACTTCATCTTTAGTGACACCTAAGCCATTTTCATAAAGATAAGCGAGATGATATTGGGCATCAGAATCGCCAGCTAAAGCTGCTCTTTGCAGTTTTGCAATGGCATCTTCTGGACTGATAGCTTTAGCGGTATCGGTTTCTGGTTGATTGGTAAAAGGGTCTTGGTCTTTACAGGCTGGCAATAACAGCATAAAGACTAAGATGGCAGTTATGGGCTTAATAACAGAGTGGGGTGCATTCATGAGTTAGCTCGCTTAAGAAATAGGGGGTCTAAGACAGTCGAACAGTTGTGGGTTAATTAAACTTGAAGGCACCTGTTAAGCCTTTAGCTTGGGCATCTCTGGTTGTTAGTGGCGCCAAGCCAAAACGGTCTTCAATCAGTTTAAGTATAGAGGTAGTGTCGTAAGCGGTATGATCCACATAAGCTTTCTTTGCAAACGGTGACACGATGATAGCTGGAATACGTGTGCCTGGGCCCCAACGATCAATTTTAGGTGGCGCCACATGATCCCAAAGACCACCAAACTCATCATAAGTAATGATAATGGCCGTACTTGGCCAGATAGGACTGTTTTTGATGATCTCAACCAGTTCATGTACTTCTTGATCAGCGGCCTCGATAGTGGAATAGCCTGGGTGCTGATTTTTATTACCGGCAGGTTTAAAAAAGGCGACATGCGGAAAGCCTTGTTTAAGATCCGTTAATAACTGAGCCTTATCTTTTAAATGTTCAGCTCTAGCCGCAGTGCCGGGCGCGTAGTTGCTATAAAACACGAAGGGTTGGTGATGATATTGAAAGTTATCTTCAGTCACACGTTCGGCGACAGCATTATCCCAACCGCCGGAATACCATGCCCAAGAGATGTTCTTTTCAGATAAACGATCGCCAATCGTCGCTTGGGTCTGTGCTGGCAGTCTATTTTCAGAATGTGCCTTATCAAATGGTGGGTAGTTGGGTTGTATAGTGCCAACGGCATAACCGTCATCAGTGACGCTAGGATCACTGATGATCTTGCCGGTAAGCGGATCGCTTTTCCATAATTTAAGATCAGCGGGTGCGTTTTTAAATTCGGGCATGCACGCGCAGATCAACCATTGATGATTAAGAAATGAGCCGCCAAAAGCGCCTTGAAAGAAATTGTCAGCTAGAGTGTATTGTTTTGCATACTGCCACAGTGCTGAACCAGATAGGTCATAATGGCCCATGGTTAATCCACCTGCCGAAGATAGTTGCGCAAAACGATCATTACGCCCTCCATCGATCTGCATTTGATGGATAAAGAATCTATGCGTCAGGTCAGGATGTTTTTCACCGGTGTTCACATAGTCTGCAATGTTGAACGGGTGGTTAGGCAGATTAGTAGGGAAGCGAGGATCTAGTTGCTTATTCGCCATGACGGGCGGCAAGGTTTGATAGGGACGTCCGTATTCATCAACTTGTGGCAGCACTTTGCTGGTTTGCACTAAACCATTAGCGCCCAGAAATTTGCCGAACAAGCTATCGAAGCTACGGTTCTCTAAGTAAATAACCACAATGTGCTCAATCTTAGCTAAACCTTTAGGAGTGGCAAAACTGATGCTCGGCAGCAATGCATTGAGTATGACTATAAGAATGGCAGTACGAAACAAGGTCATTTTGAATGCTCTAAGGTTAAGATTAAAGATTGTTGCCTATAATTAGGTGTTGCGCAGTCTTGTAGAGCGGGCATGAGGTTTATGCCCGACATCAATTTGCGTCTAGGAGGTGCAGCGAAAAAACATTGCCCAACCTAGACGCATGATTAATGCGTAATATGAGCATCAAGATTAGCAATATGACCTTGCTCATCGAAATAGACAGTCATCAGTTTAGAGTTTTTACATTGTTGTAAGTCGTCTGGTTTAACGCTATAAAACTCGCACAGGTCTCGATCGCTAACTACTTTCTGGGCTGCTGGTAAGGGTGTTTGTGAGCGTAGGGCTCTAGCGAAAATCCAACATAACCAAAGCAAGGTCATGATCACTAAGGCTGCTAGGTAGATTTCCATGAGCTCTAGTAGGCTTTTGTAACCGCCAAACCAACGCATTTCATTAATCATTTTCTTATCACCCATCACCCAATTGCTTAGGGCCACTAAAGGAATCAATAAGTATATCCACATTACCCAACAGAGTAGCCAGACAAATACCGCGCTGATACGTTTGCGTACTGTTTGTAGTTGCGGGGCATTAATAATATATTCTTTCATTTGCTGCGCAAACCTCTATCGACGGTAACCCAAACGGCGCGTTGACCGCGTTTCTTTTTAAGAGCACGTATGGAGCCGACTATCGTGGTACCTACGTTAATCATCCAATACACCAAGGGATACCAGACCATCCAGTAATAATAACGGGCTACACCACCGGTACGCGACTCGTAATGCGAGTCGATAAATAAACTCACGCCAAATTGTATTAAACAAGTCAGGCTCAGCAACATACTGGTCCAACTAGGACTTAGATCATGTAAAGATTGGCGGGTGGATTCAGTGAATAACTCAAAAGGTGTAAACAGTAAATGGGCCAGTATCAAAAAAGCCCAGATAATACTGATTAAACATTCACCATAAAGTAACCACATGCCGCGTGATGACCAACGAAATAAGGCAGGAAAATACCGTATCAGCACTTCAGTGCCACCTTGCGCCCAGCGTGAGCGTTGCTTCCATAGACCTTCTAAGGATTCAGGCATCAGTACCCAGCACAAAGCATTGGGTTCAAAGTATATAGACCAGCCGGCTAGTTGCAATTTCCAGCTAATGTCGATATCTTCGGTGATCATATCGTTGCTCCAATAACCGACATCATGTAAGGCCGATTTGCGGAACGCGGCAATCACACCGGAGACGGTAAAGATATGGCCATAAGAGCGTTGCGCACGTTTAATCATACCGACAATGGCTGAAAACTCACCCACCTGAATGCGACCTAGCAAGGTAGAGCGATTGCGGATGCGTGGATTGCCGGTTACAGCACCCACATTAGGGTTATCTTGAAAATGACGTACCATCCACGCCACGGCTTCGGGCGCTAATAAGGCATCACCATCAATACAAATAAGAAATTCATGCTGAGCTAACAAGGCGCCGGCTCGTAAGCCCATAGCCTTGCCTTGATTAGTATGTAAATTAATCACCCTCAGTTGAGGATGAAGATCTGCTAGTTCTTCTAATATTTCTAGGGTGTTATCTTTGCTACCATCATTAATGGCAATGATTTCGTAGTTGGGATATTTTTGTTTTAACAAAATACCCACGGTATCACGTACGTTGTCACCTTCGTTATAACAAGGGATCAGTATAGATACAGGGGGATAATCTTTTAAGGGTGGCAAATGCTCCTTATCACCGGGTTTATGCCATTCGTAACGAAAATAAAAAATAATCGCGCCAAACATCCACACATAAGCCATAAACAAGGGATAGTAATAAATGAATACCTCAATGCTGCCATCTAGGGGTTCCCATGCGGCTACGCAGAGTGTCCATTGGGTTTGTAACGTTTCGATCAAGTTTTGCAAAAAGGGATTCATGGTGTTGTGGTCGTGGCCATATCGAGTGATAGTTGTGGTCTTTGCTTTATAGTCATCATACATAATTGGGTTGATGCTGTATCAACCCAATTATGTTGTAGATTGTTTTTTTACATCCTTATGTCTTAGATTCCGAACGTCCATACGGAATGACGTCACACAAATTATGGCATAAAAGGCAATGAGAAATGTTTTTGTAAATCGCTTAAGCGAGGCTGATCGGTAAAGACATTGTCAGGATAATAACCGATATGTTGCACATTTAATTTTTTTAGTAGCTCTAGTTGCGAGATAAAGACCTTCATAGGAATCTTTTCTTGGGTTTTCCAGTTCATTGCTTGCAATTCAAACACGGTCTTTTTTAGACCCTCAGGCTGTTGAGCCACGGTTTTAACTAATTGCGTCAGCCACTGAGTAGGGTTTTTAGCTTCTTCCATAAAGGGCATGGCTTCTATGGCCACATAATCATAATGCGCTAAAAACGATTTAAAAGATTGCGCGTACCATTCTTCACTGTAGGGCTTTAATAAAGGTAGTGCATAAATGTTTCTGGCCGTTTTTATGCCGGGTCTATAAATACGCACCCGATCAGCTAACTGATCAGTGAACTGATTAATGAGCTCGGTTTTTTGTTGAGCCCAAGCCATACGCGTAGTGCTAGTTGCATGTAGTTTATTGAAGTCCACTGGTAAACCACCCACTTCTTTAGTGTAAGTCAAGGCCAAGGGCGAGACATCTTCAAAGTCTGACAAAATACCGTCATCATGAAATAAAATGCCATCAAAGTTACAATGTTTGGCCAAGTCTTCATAAATGTCAGCCACAAATTGACGAGCTTCAGGATTAGCCGGCGATAAGCGCTTATAAATATGGCTGGAGGCTTGTGCTTTACCGTCACGCCATTCTTGCACATACCAGTCTTCAGGTATGTCACCTTGATAAGCCATAATCGGTAGCCAAGCATAGACTTTTACGCGTGCAACATTTTTTAATTGCCAAGCCACGCGGTTGAATAAATCTTGTCTGACCGGTAAATGACGATTAGGGAAATATAAAGCATCGGCATTGCCATCACCATCAGGATCCGCATAAGCCTGTAAATACACGGCATTAATGCGCATATCTTTGATGCGTTGAATAATCAGATCCAAATTGTGTTCGGTTTGTTCAGGATCTTTATCGTACAAATAATCCATATCCAAATGAGCCACGCGTAACGGTCTTTGCGCACGCATTTTGCTGACGATCACTGCAAACTCATTCACATCTGGATCTTGAGCAATAATTAAACGTTTTAAGGCGCTGATATCGGCAAAAGTATTAATACCATCAACCAAGCCCATAGTGACGGGCATGCCGGCTTCACGCGCAGCTTGCACGGCGATTTGATTATATTCACCATAAGGCCAGACCATGGCTTTGGGCCTGATGCCGACATGTTGCAGTATAAAGTCACTGCTTTTTAATAACGCTTTATGAATGCGGTTTTGATATTCTTCGTCGGTTTCATAGACCAGCATGGGGTCATCATAAATACGCGTGACTGCAGCGGCTTGGGTATTGCCCTGAGGATTAGCTAGTACACCTTTATGCAAATCATAACTGTGCGAGGCTATGTCAACTAAGCCCGAGTGCACCATGTCTCTGACTTGACCCCAATTTAATAATTCTTTGCCGGCATCATAACTACTAGGATCGCCATCCATCCAAGCGCCGACTAGTGCTAGTGTGGCCGGATAATGGTGTTTCTTTAATAAAGGGAAGACGCGCGTATAAAAACTTAAATAACCGTCATCAAACGTTAAGACCACCGCTTTATCGGGTAAGGGCGCTTTTCCTGTGGAAGCATCCAGCACGTTTTGTATGCTGACCAGATGGTAACCTTGCTTCTTTAGCCAAGCCAAATGCTCTTCAAAGTGAACAATACTGACATCGGTAGAATTAAAAGGCCCGTCTGCACTCACTATGTCATGATAATTAAG
>QVQF01000071.1 GCA_003584895.1 Methylococcales bacterium | reverse complement strand
GCTGCAAGACATGCTTTCTCGGTGGAGCATAGTGATTCAAAGTTACAAAGCTGGCTGAAAAAGGTGAAAGTATTATCACCTGGGCAACATTTGCTGGCACCGAGCATCGATGCCTCAATTCAACGCACCGTCTATAGCGCCTTAATGCAGGGTTATCAAGTCGAGATGGATTATCTTGCCACGAGTAGTGCTGTAGCTAAACACTATGACAGTGTGCATATACAAGGCTTGGTTCAATACGGCAAGGTCATTTATTTAGTGGTGACTATTAATGAACATCAAGATTTACGTTTGTTAGTGCTGCATCGTATTCAAAAAGTCACTGTTAAAGATGAGCTGTTATGTCCATTAGAGCATTTTGATTTACAAGCCTATATAGATCAAGGTGGCTTTGGTTTTGGTGGTATTGCACAGGCTATTGAGCTTGTTGCGATTTTTAAGAATGGTGCGGGGCATCATTTAATTGAAACGCCGTTAGCTCAAGATCAACACATTACGCATCTTGATCCGCAAACCATTAAAGTCAGCGCCGAGGTGTTAGATACACCGCAACTCATAAGATGGTTGAATAGCTTTGGGCCGGATATAGAAGTACTAGCGCCTGAGAGCTTACGAGAAACTATGGCTGAGCGCTATCGTTTAGCCGCTCAGCAATATGTAAAGTAGGCTGGACAGTGTATTTATTTCAATACGGCTAAGCTTCAGTAGCTATAGTTAATGTGTGTGCCTGATACAAGCAGTTGTTTAATCAAACCAATTTTGTAAGCTTAGGTTTTGAAAGTTTTGGAAATCTTGAATATTTCGCGTGACTAAGATTAATTTGTTGCTAACGGCAATCGCCGCTATTTCGCCATCAGCATAAGCACAGGTTTTTCCTTGAAATTGTAATCTTGCGCGCTCTTTTGCATACCAATCGGCTGCGAGCTGATCATAAGGCAAAATAATTAAACCATTCATCAGCAGCATCTCTAAATAAGCTTGAAGTTGTTCTTTCCTTTTCGATGCAGGAAGTAATTCACAACCATACACAAGTTCATGCCAAACGATTGATACTGTTGCATAGCAATCATCATGATTGGCAAATTGTTTTAACACTTGGGCATTAGGCTTTAATCTCGCAGGCTCTGACAAAATATTACTGTCCAGTAAATAGCTTATTCGTCCCATGAAAAGACTCGATCTTGGCTGCTAGTGCGAATATTTTTAAGTTCTGCTTCAGTTAAAGCGACTTCATCCTTTAATTCAGTGCGCCACTGTTGGATGGCTTGATACAAACTATTATTTTTATGTATCAATTTTTGATAATTGGCTTCGGATAACATCACAGCAACCGGCTTACCATGACGGGTAAGATGAATAGTCTCATCTGCCTCAAGTTGATAAATCAATTGAGATAAATTATTCTTTGCCTCAGCTATAGTGCTGATTTTCATTGTTCACCTCTATAAATATAGCTATATTTATAGCCATACTAATGCTTCCCGTTTTCGTTATCAAGTTTGTTCGACAGAAATAACTTTAATAGCCCTTAATAACTAAATGCGACATGATTCGTCGCCAAGTACCTTTATGCTAAACACCGTTAAGAGATTAATGCCCAAATGACATCTTATTAGACAGTTATCGGTCAAAATGAGTCAGTTGTCTTGAGGCATTAAGCCACGATGCTATTTACAATAAAGGTACGCTCATGAGTCACACAGTTTCTTCTAGTAAATTTTACGCCTATCTCTCTAGGTTACGTTGGATTAAGCGTTGGGGGCTGATGCGTAACTCAGAACCTGAAAACGTAATGGAACATAGTTGGGAAGTAGCCGTTATCGCTCATGCTTTAGCTTTGATCCGCAATGAGTTTTTTATGGGGCAGGTAGATGCTAATGCCATTGCTACAGCGGCTTTATTTCATGATGCCAGTGAAGTCTTAACTGGCGATTTGCCCACGCCGATTAAATACTTCTCAAGCTCTTTAACGACTGCCTACCGGCAAATAGAAGCTATAGCTTGTGATGAATTAATTAGTTTACTGCCTGATCCGTTAAAAACCGCCTATAAAGCATTATTAAGTGACGATCAACAACCAGAAAGTCATCATCAAATCATTAAAGCAGCCGATACTTTGTCAGCGTACTTAAAATGTTTGTCGGAATTACGTGCCGGTAATCTTGAGTTTAGTATCACTGCCCGTGAATTAGAGCAGAAACTGAATGATTCAACGTTGCCTGAGGTGGGTTATTTTATGCAAACCTTTGTGCCGGCTTGTGCGTTGCCTTTAGATGGTATTTTAAAAGGGCTTGCAACCTAGGTCCTGACAGTTAAGAAAATAAAAAGTCGATAGGATGATTTTTTGTCAGAAAAATTGATATCAACATTAGAAGAATAATGTTGATGATGCTCTGAATTATCTGGATTTCCATTTAAGGGCTAGATGGCAGTGCAATATTATTTCAGACACATGCTTTACGATAGTTGACAGTTACAGTACTCCAGTTGACAATGATCAACTTACAGTGACAGCAGGCAGTAATGCCAGATTAAATCTAAGTCATTAGTTATTTATATTTAGACCTAAGCCCCTGAGACAAGGGTTAATGATGGCTCAATGCTTTACTCCTATGTTAAAACTTATATGCTAAAGCTATCCTTTTTACTGACATTAATTCTTTGCATTTTTTTTGCATTACCGCTCAGTGTTCATGCTGAAAAAAAACCACAATCGCTGCTTGATATTTATAATTTGGCTTTAGCGCATGATGCTACACTGGCCTCGGCAATAGTGGCAAATCAAGCAACACAAGAAATTATCGAGCAAGGTAAAGCGCTCTATCGCCCCGTGGTTAACTTTAATGCGGGCACTGCTATTACGCATACCGATATTGCCTATAAAGGTGTGGGTGTAGGCTTTCCATTCCCTGGTGGCGCGCAATCATTTTCAGGTTATCAATATGGCATCGAGGCCCATCAACCGATTTATCGACAACAAAATTTAGTCGAATTAGACCGGGCGAAAACTCAAGTCAGCTTAGCCGATAAGCAATTGTATCTAACTCAGCAAACCTTAATGTTACGCACGACCGCAGTGTATTTTGATGTGTTACTGACGCAAGATAAAACGGAATTATTAACGGCACAAAAAGCTGCGATTCTAAGTCAGTTAGAACAAGCTAAAGCTAATTTTGATGCCGGTACTAATACCAGTACCGATGTAAATGAAGCGCAAGCTCGTTACGATTTAGTCGTTGCACAAGAGATAGCTGCCATTAACGATCATCAAATTGCTGAACAAGCCGTTCAGGCCATTACCGGTGAAATCCCGCAAGCTTTAGCGGCAGTGAATGCCACGATGAAAACTCATGCCTTAGAGCAAAGCTTGGATAAATGGCTAGAGGTTGCAGCGATAAATGATTTAAACATACAAATTCATCAAGATAACGTCAAATTATCTGAGCAGGCCATAGACTATGCCAATGCCGGACATTTACCGACTTTGGATGCAGTCGCTAGTGTTTCTGATAGTTACGCCAGTGGCAGCTATTACGGTTTTGGCAGTGATCTTAAGAGCGGTAGTGTAGGTTTGCAATTACAAGTGCCTCTCTATCAAGGTGGGGGCACGACTTCGCGCGTTCGGCAAGCAGTGTTAAATAAACAAAAAGCGCTCAATGATGTTGATATTGCTCGCAGACAAATGAGCCAAGAGACGCAACGGGCTTATTTAAACTTAAGTACTAGCATTGCCCAGGTAAAAGCTTATGAGCAAGCTTTGGTCAGTAGTCAAAGTCAGTTAGAGGCTACGCATGTGAGTTATGATGTCGGCTTGCGCACCAGCGTTGATGTACTCAATGTGCAACAACAATTATTTAATGCCAAGCGTGATTTACTGCAAGCACGTTATAGTTATTTAGTGAATATCATTCGCTTAAAAACCGCTACAGGCGTCGTTGCAGAAAGTGATTTAGTTGATATCAATCAGCAACTCGTTCAATAATCCAACCCTTAACGTGATGCAGCGTTATCCATACTCACCAAAATCCGCCACTAGAAAACTTTATGACAAAGATAATCCTTGGATGCTTATTAATAGTGCTGCTAAGTGACTGTAGCAAACCACCTTCTGCTGAATTGCCGCCTCGGCCAGCACTGGTGACTGTAGTAGGTGAAAAAACCTCCGCACAGGGCATGATTTTAGTTGGTGAGGTGCGTCCGCGTTATGAATCGAGTCAAGGCTTTAGAGTGAATGGCAAAATCATTAAGCGCAACGTCGAAGTCGGTGCATACATAAAGAAAGGGCAGGTATTAGCTTACTTAGATCCACTTGATAATCGCTTAAGCGTCACCGCAGCACTGGCCGCTGTGAGTGCAGCTGAGGCCGATAAAAACTTGGCGTTGGCAGAGCTTAATCGCCAGCGCCAGTTGTTTGCTAAAAAATTTATATCAGCTTCGGCCTTGGATATCAAAGAAGCCCAATATATAACCGCCAGTGCTAAGCTTGCTCAAATTAAGGCGCAAGCGCATGTCACAGAAAATCAAATGCAATACGTTAATTTAAGCTCAGATCGTGACGGCGTTATCACGATGATTCATGCAGAGCCTGGACAAGTAATACAAGCCGGTGAAATCATCGTAAAGATTGCCGACACGAAAGCGACAGATGTTTTGGTTGCGGCTCCAGAATCACGCGTGTCTGAAGTCAAATTAAATGCTCAAGTCATGGTGAAGTTATGGGCTAATCAGACGGAGACTTATACAGGCGTGGTAAGGGAGATTTCTCCTATCGCAGATGCAGCCACTCGCGCTTTTAATGTACGTATTACTATCAATCATGCCGATGCGGCCATCAAGTTAGGTATGACCGCAGGCGTACATTTTAATATTACCGACTCGTTAGCTACCTCAGGCTATCTAATACCTAGTCGCGCGCTCACCGAAATTAATAATAAGCCTATCGTTTGGGTGATTGATGAGAACAATAAGGCACAGCCACGCGAGGTTATCACGGGACCCTTTACAGAAGATGGGGTGTTAATAAAAGAAGGTCTACAAGTTGGTGAAAAAGTAGCTATTGCTGGTGTGCATACATTAATTAAAGATCAAATCGTTAAGCCCATCATTGAGATGGCACCATGAGTAAAGAAGTCATGGCCAGTAAGCGCTTTAATATGTCAGATTGGGCCTTGAAACATCAGGTCTTAGTGTTGTATTTGATGTTAATGCTGACTATTACAGGCTTGTTTTCTTATACTAAATTAGGACAGTCTGAAGATCCTCCTTTTACTTTTAAAGTCATGTTAGTGCATGCTACTTGGCCAGGCGCGAGTGCTCAAGAAGTCGAGCAGCAAGTAACTGACAAATTAGAAAAGAAACTTCAGGAAGTGCCTCATTTGGATTATTCCAGTAGTTTTTCGCGCCCTGGCGAGTCAATGATTTTTCTGGTTGCCAAAGATGATACTTTATCTAAAGATATCCCTGAGGTTTGGTATCAAGTTCGTAAAAAAGTAGGCGATATTCGCCACACTTTGCCACAAGCTATTGAAAGCTTAACGTTCAATGATGAGTTTAGTGACGTATACGGCAGTATGTATGCCTTAACAGGTGATGGCTTTGATTATGCCGCCTTAAAAAAACAAGCAGAACTGATTAGAACGGAGTTATTAAAAATTGATGATGTTGCAAAAGTCGAATTTTTCGGTGAACAAGAACAGCGTCTTTTTATTGAGTTATCAAATGCAAAATTAGTCAGTTTAGGTTTAAGTGCCAATGCTCTTATAGGTATTTTACAAGCACAAAACACAGTAGTACCTAGCGGCACCTTTGAATCCTCAGATGAGCGCATACGAATTGCCGTATCAGGTCGTTACAATACGGTAGATGATTTAAATCAATTACGACTACGTGCTAACAATCAAGATTTTAGGCTGGGTGATGTCGCGCATATTTATAGGGGCTATGAAGATCCGCCTAAGAGCCGTATTCGCTATCAAGGTAAGGACAGCTTGCTCTTGGGGATCAGCATGAAAGATGGTGGTGATATCATTAGTTTGGGTCACGAGCTAGATAAGGTCATGGCAAAAATTCTGCCTGAATTATCCGTTGGTTTAGCGTTAAATCCAGTCACCTTGCAGCCTAAAATTGTTGCACATTCGGTTAATGATTTTGTAAAGTCGCTGATAGAAGCGTTGGTGATTGTACTCAGTGTCAGTTTGATTTCCTTAGGCTGGCGTAGTGGCATGGTGGTAGCCATTACTATTCCTGTAGTGTTAGCCAGTACTTTTTTGGTGATGTATTTGAATGGCATAGGCTTGCACAAAATATCACTAGGCGCGTTGATTTTGGCTTTAGGCTTATTAGTTGATGATGCCATTATTGCCGTAGAAATGATGTCTTCTAAAATGGAACAAGGATGGAGTCGAGTCAAAGCTGCCTCCTTTGCTTATAGCTCTACCGCCATGCCCATGCTCACAGGTACTTTGGTGACGGTGGCTGGATTTTTGCCGATTGCAACGGCAAGTTCTTCTACGGGTGAATATACGCGGTCTATTTTTCAAGTATCAGCAATAGCCCTGATTATTTCTTGGTTTGCTGCGGTGATATTAGTGCCTTTTTTGGGCTATCACTTACTACCCAATTACGCTGAAGCGCCAGTTCCTTCAAAAATCAGTCTTTGGTTAAGAACGCGACTTAATCTAAGCGAAAAGAAGGTCAGTACTGATCATCACGATATTTATAACACGCCGTTCTATCAAAGTTTGCGAACGCTGGTTACCCTTTGTGTGCGCTACCGAAAAACAGTATTAGCCATTACTTTGGCGGTGTTTGTGATGTCTATTATGGGGTTTGGTAAAGTGCAGCAGCAGTTCTTTCCTGATTCTACACGACTGGAATTGGTGGTTGATTTACGTATGACCGAAGGTTCTTCCTATGAGGCCACCAATGCACAAGCTAAAAAGCTAGAGCTTTGGTTACAAAACTGGTCACAACAACATGAAGGTATCGATAATTTCGTGGCTTATATAGGCACGGGTGCGCCACGATTTTATTTGCCCTTAGATATACAATTACCGCATCGGGGTTTTGGTCAATTTGTTATTTTAGCTAAAACTTTAGCGGCTAGAGAAGCTTTGCGTTTAGATTTGCTGTCCTTATTTGAGAGCGATTTCCCTGAGTTAAGGGCTTCCGTGCTGCGTTTAGAAAATGGTCCACCCGTAGGGTTTCCGGTTCAATTTCGAGTTTCTGGTGCCAATATTACGCAAATACGCGATATTGCGAGACAAGTGGCTGGCGTCATGCGTGCTCATGCAAATTTACTGAGTGTGCAACTTAATTGGGAAGAGCCTAGTAAAGTGGTACATGTCGAAGTCGATCAAGCAAAAGCACGTTTATTAGGTGTTAGTACGGTCGATGTCGCTACTATCATCAATGCCGCTTCCAGAGAATTGTTTGTGACTGAATTTAGAGAGGGTAACGAGCGCATCAGTTTAGTCGCCCGAGGCCCAGCAGTGGAGCGTACACATTTGTCACATTTACCTGACTTAATGATTAACACGCCCTCAGGTGCCGTGCCATTGGCACAACTAGCCACCCTCAGTTCAGCCTTTGAAGAAGGTGTGATCTGGCGACGTGATCGTCAACCCTCGATTATTGTTAGAGCTAATTTACAAGGTGATTTGCAAGCTGCTGTGGTCTCGCAGCAGATAGATCAGCAATTAGATGTTATTAAGGCGAGTTTACCTTCAGGCGTTAGTATAGAAACTGGTGGTGCGGTAGAGGAATCGGCTAAGGGTGGGGCTTCGGTCGCGGCAGGTTTTCCGCTGTTTTTAATTGCCGTGTTGACCATTTTAATGGTGCAGCTACAAAGTTTCTCTAGGGTGTTTTTGGTGATATTAACCGCACCCTTAGGACTGATTGGTGTCACCATCGCTTTATTGTTATTTGATAAACCCTTTGGCTTTGTTGCTATGCTGGGTACCATTGCCTTGTCGGGTATGATTATGCGCAACTCCGTCATCTTGGTCGATCAAATAGAACAAGATCGAGCCACCGGTATTGGAGCCTGGCAAGCTATCGTTGAATCCACCTTGCGAAGATTTAGACCCATTATGCTCACAGCGGCTGCAGCCATTTTAGCGATGATACCACTGACCAGTAGCGTCTTTTTTGGGCCGATGGCGGTAGCTATTATGGGCGGTTTGGCGGTAGCAACAGTACTCACTATTTTGTTTTTGCCGGCACTGTATGCGGCTTGGTTTAGGGTGAAAATTTAGAGATGGGTCGAAGTAGTGACAGGTCGCGATCTGTCACTACGGTGGCAATTAATCCCTTCTTAATCTTGAGTAGTGTGTATTTGTCAAGGAAAGCATCAGCCGTGTGTTACGTATGTGGACGCATTATGAATGAGCGTTTGAATGTAAAGGCATTAGGTGGCGGGTAGGTTGGGCCAACAGCGTCATCGTTAACCCAGCGCGGCTACATGGCTTATAGCTGAATCGTTAAAGTGGCTGTACAGGAATGGCGGAAGCGGTGCGCAACACTTCATTTTTTTCATTAAAATAAACCAAAGTCGGTTTATGCACTTCAGCTTCTTTTGAATCTAAAGTTGCGTAGGCGCAAACAATAATAAGATCGCCAGCGCAGGCTAATCTAGCGGCAGCACCGTTAACTGAAAAAATGCCAGAGTTTTCTTCGGCACGGATGGCATAGGTTGTAAAGCGTGCGCCGTTGTTAATATTGTAAATCTGTATTTGTTCGTATTCTTTGATACCTGACAAGTCAAGGATAGTGCCATCAATGGCGCAAGAACCTTCATAGCCCAATTCTGAACGAGTCACGGTAGCTCGGTGTAGCTTTGCTTTAAGCATGGTAATGTTCATAAAAAATACTATAAATACGTTTGAAAGCCGGACATTATCTATTAATTTTGATGCTTGATCAACTTTTAAGCGGGTTATGTGGTGTAGAAATTACAGTACATTCAGTTAGATAAGGATTCATTATTGAATAATATAATGCAATTATTGCTAGGTGAGCGAAGCGTTGACTGATGTTGGTTAAGTTATATTTTGTTCTGTAATGATCGTTCTATTTTTATTACTGATCCACTCACTCCATGAGCCTGCATAAATTTTAGAGCCTTTTAATCCGGCATATTCCATTGCTAGCAAATTATGGCAGGCGGTAACACCTGAGCCGCAATAATGAACGACCTGTGTTGCCGAGGTAGTGGCTATTAGTGCTTTAAATTGCTGGGCTAATGTTTCAGGCGATAAGAATAAGCCCTGCTTATCAAGATTTAAGGTTAGTGGACGGTTTAAGGCTAGCGGAATATGTCCAGCGATGGGATCTATGGGTTCTTGTTCGCCGCGATAACGTTCTGGACTTCGAGCATCAATCAGACAAATGTCTTTTTTAGCGAGATGGTTTTCGACTTGGCGGGCAGTAAGCCAGTTAGAGCAATTTAAATAGGCTCTGAATGTGCTGGGTTGAGTGCAGGGTAACGAAGTGGTGAGTGCATAGCCTAGTTTTTGCCAGTGTTGGATGCCACCATTTAATACAGCGACCTTGTCATGTCCTAAACATCTTAATAACCACCATAAGCGTCCTGCAAAAGCACCGCCTGCGTCATCATAAACGACAACTTGAGTCTGATGATTAATGCCCCAGTCACCTAGTTTTTTTGTCAGTAAGTTAAAGTCGGGTAGGGGATGTCTGCCAGTTAATTCGGTAGGCTGAGCTGATAGGTCTTTGTTCAAATTGGCATAGCAAGCATGAGGGATATGACCGTGGCGATAGGCGTAATGGCCGGCATCGTAATTCGCTAAGGAGAATCTGCAGTCGATAATGATCCAGTTAGGGTTGTTTAGGTTTTGATTTAGTAGGCTGGCAGAAATGAGTGTGGTGTAAGTCATAGTGATGTTGGCTCTAATAATATTTTGCCTATATGTAGGCTGCTTTCCATGAGTTCGTGCGCTTTGCTAGCCTCATTGAGGGCAAAGCGGGCATGAATAATGGGTTTGATGGTGCCGTTAGCGAGTAATGGCCAGACCTGTTGTTGTAGCTTTTCGGCAATATGGGCTTTAAATGTATCGTCTCTAGCTCTTAAGGTCGAGCCTGTTATGGTGAGTCGTTTTAGCATAATTGGCAGTAAACTGATCTCTGCTTTTCCACCGTTTTGGATGCCAATTTGTACCAGTCTTGCATCGTTTGCCATACAGTGTAGATTACGTGAAAAATAGTCAGCGCCGATCATGTCGAGTATGACATCAACCCCATTATTGTTGGTCAATCGTTTTATTTCTAAAACAAAATCATGTTCTTTATAGTTAATGGCGGCATCTGCGCCTAGCTCTAAACAGCGCTCACATTTAGCTTTAGATCCCGCTGTAATAATGACCTTAGCGCCGAAGGCTTTGGCTAATTGTATTGCCGTTGTACCTATACCACTGCTGCCGCCATGTACCAACAAGGTTTCGCCATGTTGCAGTTGGGCGCGATCAAATACGTTGCTCCAAACAGTGAAAAAAGTCTCTGGTAGTGCCGCAGCTTCTACTAAAGATAATCCGTTTGGAATAGGTAAACAATGTGTCACATTAGCTAAGCAATAGCCGGCATAGCCGCCGCCACTGACTAGCGCGCAAACAGAATCACCTAGATTAAATGGAGATAGGGGTGTGCAGGAGCCTCGGGCTACGATAATGCCGGATATTTCTAAGCCCGGTATATCCGATGCGCCTATGGGTGCAGGATATAAACCTTTGCGTTGCATGATATCAGGGCGATTAACGCCAGCAGCGGCTACTTTAATGAGAACTTGATTGAGTCCTGGCTTGGGAACAGGGCGCTCTGTTAGTTTTAAAACTCCAGCAACTATTTCAATAGCGAGCATAGTGGAAGGTACTTGCATAAGTCGGGTTCTATAAAAGAGAGGATGCGGTTATTATAGGCTGAGGTTATTTCTATAAACAATAGTTAGGATAAAGCAGATGATTCGTGCAGGTATTGTGGGTGGAACAGGTTATACAGGTGTTGAATTATTACGAATTTTAGTATTGCATGCTCAAGTTGAAGTAGCGGTAGTGACCTCTCGTGCCGATGCTGGTGTGCGAGTGGATGTTGTATACCCTAGTTTACGGGGCTATTGTGATGTGGTGTTTTGTGAGCCTGATCTCGAAACTTTAAAGCAATGTGATGTGGTATTTTTCGCTACGCCTAATGGCACCGCCATGTTGATGGCTAAACAACTGCTATCCCTAGGCATTAAGGTTATTGATTTATCGGCGGACTTTAGGTTTAAAGATGCAAAGGAATGGAGTCATTGGTATGGAATGGAGCATGCTTGTCCTGAATTACTGACTGAGGCAGTTTACGGTTTGCCAGAAGTTAATCGTAAGGCGATTCAAAAGGCGAATTTAGTTGCTTGCCCAGGTTGTTATCCAACGGCAGTGCAATTGGGTTTTTTACCGTTGTTGGAAAATAATTTGATTAATGTCGATCATTTAATTGCTGATGTTAAGTCTGGTGTGAGTGGTGCAGGTCGTAAAGCTGAATTGTCATCTTTGATGAGTGAAACGGGTGAAAGCTTTAAAGCCTATGCAGCGAGTGGACATCGACATTTGCCGGAGATTCGTCAAGAGTTAACGTTGGCTGCTAAACAACCTGTGGGCTTAACCTTTGTCCCTCATTTAACGCCGATGATCAGAGGCATTCATGCCACGTTGTATGGACAACTCTTTGGTGCGACGCTAGCTGATATTCAAACTTTATATGAGCAACGCTATATTAATGAGCCGTTTGTGGAAGTTTTACCCCGCGGCTCGCATCCTGATACGCGTAATGTTCGCGGTAGTAATCAATGTCAGATTTCTATACATCAACCGGAAGGCGCACAAACTATCGTTGTTTTATCGGTGATTGATAATCTGGTTAAAGGGGCTGCCGGACAAGCAGTACAAAATATGAATCTAATATTTGGCTTGAAAGAAGACTTGGGTTTGAGGGTTATTGCTCTCTACCCATGATTCTTGACTATAACGCTGGGTATAGTCATAATTGAGCCACTTTTAAATTTACAATGTTTTTAACTATGGCTAATCCAATTATTTTTACAGACAGCGCTGCTGCTAAAGTGAACGAGCTCATTATCGAAGAAGGTAACGATAATTTAAAGTTGCGTGTTTATGTCTCCGGTGGCGGTTGTTCTGGTTTCCAATATGGCTTCACTTTTGATGAAGAAGTAAATGAAGATGATACGCGTGTAGAAAATGGCGGCGTTACGGTATTGATAGATTCTATGAGTATCCAATATTTGGCCGGTGCTGAAGTTGATTATAAAGAAGACGTGTCGGGCGCGCAGTTTGTTATCCGCAATCCAAATGCTACAACAACCTGTGGCTGTGGTTCTTCTTTCTCAGCATGATAGTGCTGACTAAAGGTTAAATGGTCTAAATTTCTTTGTCTAACGATGATGTTTATGTTTAAAGCACAATTAGTGCTTCTATATATTCGGCGTACTGATAGTAATCTACTTAAGGACTTATTCATTGATTAGTGAGGGCAGGTTCATTACATCCTAGTCACAAAAGCTATAAGTTATGAATCGAAATGAGCTGGCTCGTTGCTGAAAAATAATAGAGATTATTACAATTTCATTAAGAATCTTGTAGAATAACCGCTTTTATATTGTTTAAAAAAGACAATAAATTACAAATCAGTCATCTTAAGTGTTTTTAAAGCAAGTGATTATGCTTGACTATAAAACCGAATCTAATCGATTTAAATCGATAATTATCATGTTTATTGAGGTATTAGCGTGGAGCTAAGTGGTGCACAAATCCTGGTTCAGAGTCTTATAGACGAGGGCGTAGAATATATATTTGGCTATCCTGGTGGGGCGGTGTTGCATTTATATGACGCTCTTTATCAGCAAGAAGATATTAAACATGTCTTAGTACGTCATGAGCAAGGTGCCACCCACGCTGCTGATGGTTATGCTCGTTCCACTGGAAAACCGGGTGTGGTCTTAGTGACTTCTGGCCCAGGTGCTACCAATGCTGTTACTGGTATTGCGACTGCTTATATGGATTCAATTCCGATGGTTATCATTTCTGGTCAGGTTTCATTGCCAGTGATTGGTAGTGATGCTTTTCAAGAAGTAGATATGATTGGCATTACACGTCCTTGCGTAAAGCATAATTTTTTGGTCAAAGACGTGACCAAATTAGCTGAGACTATTAAAAAAGCCTTCTATGTAGCAACCACAGGCCGTCCTGGTCCTGTCGTTATTGACGTACCTAAAGATATCACTGCACCTCATATTAAAGTTCCCTATGAATACCCTAAGCAAGTAACTATACGTTCTTACAATCCGGTTGTGACTGCGGATAAAGGACAAATTAAAAAGGCTGTTGAGTTATTGCTTAGCGCACAAAAACCGATCATTTATTCGGGCGGTGGTGTCGTTTTAGGCGAGGCAAGTAAGGAGTTAACGGAGTTTACTCGAACACTAGGCTATCCAATTACTAATACATTGATGGGCTTAGGCGCATTTCCTGCAACCGATAAACAAAATATTGGAATGTTAGGTATGCATGGCACCTATGAAGCTAATATGGCTATGCACGAAAGTGATGTCATTATTGCTATCGGTGCACGTTTTGATGATAGGGTCACAGGTAAGCTAGATTTGTTTTGCCCTTATGCCAAGATTATTCATATTGATATTGATCCTGCGTCTATTTCAAAAACAGTTAGAGTCGATATTCCAATCGTTGGTGAAGTGAAGCCAGTTTTGGAATTGATGATGGAGTTCATCAAAGAGAGCTCAACTAAACCCAATAAAAAAGCTATGGAGCTTTGGTGGCAGCAAATTGCAGAATGGCAAGCCGTTGATTGCCTACAATTTGATCGTGAAAGTCTTTTAATTAAGCCCCAATACGTTATTGAGCAATTATATGATGTCACTAAGGGTGATGCTTATGTGACTTCAGATGTAGGTCAGCATCAAATGTGGGCGGCTCAATATTATCGTTTCGATAAGCCACGTCGTTGGATTAATTCGGGTGGACTAGGAACAATGGGCTTTGGTCTGCCTGCGGCCATCGGCGTTAAATTAGCACATCCTGATGCTGATGTTGCTTGTGTTACCGGTGAAGCCAGTATTCAAATGTGTATACAAGAATTATCTACAGCCTTGCAATACAAAACGCCTATTAAAATAATTAACCTGAATAATCGTTATATGGGCATGGTTAGGCAGTGGCAGGAGTTTACATACGAATGTCGATATTCGCATTCATATATGGACACCATTCCTGATTTTGTTAAATTGGCTGAAGCTTATGGCCATGTCGGTATACGTATTGATAAGCCAGAAGAAGTTAGACCTGCTTTAGAGTCTGCCTTTAGTATGAAGGATCGTACCGTATTCTTAGATATTATGACGGACAGAACTGAAAATGTTTATCCGATGATTGAAGCTGGTAAAGGCCATCATGATATGAAGTTGCGTGTTGCTTTAGGTTCTACAACCGATAGAGAGTTGGCATAATGAGACATATTATTTCAATTCTAATTGAAAATGAATCAGGTGCTTTATCAAGAGTGGCGGGTTTGTTTTCGGCGCGTGGTTATAATATTGAATCATTGACTGTTGCAGCGACTGAAGATCCTAGTCTATCAAGAATGACTTTAGTAACTCGAGGCAGTGAAGAAATTATCGAACAAATTACTAAACAGCTGAATAAATTGATTGATGTAGTTAGACTCATTGATTTGGCTGAATCTTTTCATATTGAACGTGAACTCATGATGGTTAAAATTAAAGCCACAGGAGAGCTGCGTGATGAAATTAGAAGTATGGCCGATATTTTTCGTGGCAAAATCATTGATGTCACGCCAACTACCTATATTGTTGAGATGACGGGCTCTTCAGAAAAGTTGGATGCTTTTGTCGATGCTATAGATTCGGATAGCATTATTGAAGTAGTGCGTTCAGGGCCAACTGGCATTTCCAGAGGCGAAAAAGGCTTACATTTATAAGTCTTAAGTTTTTATACCATTTATTTTTTATCTCTTATTTACACCTAGAAAACAGGAAAAATCATGCAAGTTTATTACGACAAAGACGCTGACCTCTCTATCATCAAAGCTAAGAAAGTCGCTATTATTGGTTACGGTTCACAAGGACATGCACATGCCCTTAATTTAAAAGAATCTGGCGTTGATGTTGTCGTTGGTTTACGTGCAGGGTCACCTTCCGTTGCTAAAGCTGAAGCGCATGGTTTAGTTGTTCAAGATGTAGCAAAAGCAGTTGCTGGTGCAGATGTTGTTATGATTTTGACACCTGATGAGTTTCAATCAGCATTGTACAAAGATGAAATTGAACCTAATATTAAAAAAGGCGCTGCTTTAGCTTTCGCACATGGTTTTGCTATTTTATTCAACCAAGTTGTGCCTAGAGCTGATTTAGATGTCATCATGATTGCGCCAAAAGCACCTGGTCATACAGTGCGTTCTGAATTTGTTCGCGGTGGTGGTGTTCCTGACTTAATCGCTGTTCATCAAGATGCCTCAGGCACAGCTAAATCGCTATGTTTAGCTTATGCATCTGCTATCGGTGGCGGTCGTTCAGGTATTATCGAAACAACTTTCCGTGACGAATGTGAAACTGATTTATTTGGTGAACAAGCCGTTTTATGTGGTGGTGCTGTTGAGCTTGTGAAAATGGGTTTTGAAACCTTAGTTGAAGCAGGTTATGCTCCAGAAATGGCCTATTTTGAATGCTTACATGAATTAAAATTGATTGTTGATTTAATGTTTGAAGGCGGTATCGCCAACATGAACTACTCTATTTCTAATAATGCAGAGTATGGCGAATATGTTACTGGCCCTAAAGTCATCAACGAAGAAAGTCGCTATGCTATGCGTGAAGCCTTACAGAATATCCAAAACGGCGGATATGCTAAAAAGTTTATCCTTGAAGGTTTAACTAACTATCCAGAAATGACTGCAAGAAGACGATTGAATGCAGAGCATCCAATTGAAGTGGTTGGTGCAAAGTTGCGTAGCATGATGCCTTGGATTCAAGCTAATCAAATTGTTGATAAATCTAAAAACTAATCAAGATACTTTGATTAAACGATAAATTAATCACTTGGGTACATTAAGATTTATTAATTTTTGTATTCCGGAGAAAAGCCTACTGGATGCCAGTAGGCTTTTTTTTTTAATAATTGTGGCGCTATATTTAGCTTTAGTTGATTAATGTGGGTAGTTTTTACTTGGCGTTAAAGTTATTAATCATGGCTGCTCCCTGCTTTTATATAAATAAAGACAATGACGGCAAGCGTATTGTCGATTAAAATGGGCGAGTTTTATTTGAACTGCCCTCAGTTATCCTCTGACTTTCAGTTTCAGTCCGCATTCATATAATATCTAAAGGGTAAATTACACCACAGACAGTGGCGCATAAAATCATTTAGCTTACGGATAGGTTACCTCAGACGATAGTGCAGCTTATAGAGTGCCATCAAATTTTAGTAATCCCCTCTAGAGGGGAGGTTTTAAACTAGCAAGGAATCACGATGACAAAATACATATTCATTACTGGTGGTGTTGTTTCATCACTAGGGAAAGGCATTGCTGCATCGTCGCTTGCCGCTATACTTGAGGCTCGCGGTCTCAAAGTGACAATGACCAAACTGGATCCTTATATTAATCTTGATCCAGGTACCATGAGCCCTTTTCAACATGGAGAAGTGTTTGTTACGGAAGATGGCGCTGAGACAGATCTTGATTTAGGTCATTATGAACGTTTTCTCAAAACGACAATGGCCAAAAAGAATAATTTCACTGCGGGTCAGGTTTATGACAGCGTTTTACGAAGAGAGCGTAAAGGTGAGTATTTAGGTGCTACTGTTCAGGTAATTCCTCATATTACTGATGAAATAAAGCGTAGGGTTTATCTCAGTTCAGAAGGCATGGATGTTACCTTGATTGAAGTCGGTGGCACTGTAGGTGATATTGAATCATTGCCATTTCTGGAAGCTATTCGACAAATGCGTTTTGAGTTAGGAAGTGAAAGATCACTGTTTATTCATTTAACGTTAGTGCCCTATATTCGTTCTGCCGGCGAAATTAAAACTAAACCCACTCAGCATTCGGTTAAAGAACTACGCTCCATTGGTATACAGCCTGATATTCTGATTTGTCGTTCAGAGCGACCAATTCCTATCGCAGAACGTCGTAAAATAGCTTTATTTACCAATGTTGAGGAAAAAGCAGTTATTTCGGCCGTTGATGCAGATTCTATTTATCGCATACCACTGTTGCTGCATGAGCAAGGTTTAGATGATATTGTTGTTAATAAACTAAGACTGGATGTGCCACCAGCAGATTTAACAGAATGGAAGTCAGTCGTTGATGCATTGACTAGTCCTATTAAAGAAGTCACTATTGCTATAGTTGGTAAATATGTCGATCATTCAGATGCTTATAAATCACTGAATGAAGCATTAATACATGCAGGTATTCATACTCGTACGAAAGTGCATCTTAACTATATTGATTCTGAAATTATCGAAGATGAAGGTGTTGCACGACTTAAAAATGTCGATGCAATTTTAGTCCCAGGTGGTTTTGGTGAGCGAGGTATCGAAGGTAAAATTGCGACGGTACGTTATGCTAGGGAAAATAAAATTCCTTATTTAGGTATTTGTTTAGGGATGCAGGTCGCCGTTATTGAGTTTGCTCGCGATGTAGCCGGTTTGGAAGGTGCGCATAGTACAGAATTTTTGCCTAAATCGCCACATCCAGTCATAGGTTTGATTACTGAGTGGATGGCTGAAGGTGGTCAACTAGAAACGCGTGATGAAAATTCCGATTTAGGTGGATCTATGCGATTAGGTGCACAGCAATGTCGATTGCAAGCAGATTCATTGGCTTTTTCAATGTATCAAAAAGATGTTATTACTGAACGACATCGCCATCGCTATGAGTTTAATGGACAATACATTGAGAAATTAGAAAAAGCGGGCATGACTTTTTCTGGTAAGTCTATAGATGGTCGATTAGTTGAAGTTATTGAATTAGCTGACCATCCTTGGTTTTTAGCGTGTCAATTCCATCCTGAATTTACTTCAACACCACGTAAAGGACATCCTTTGTTTTCTGGTTTTGTTGCTGCGGCAACAAAACATAAAAAAACAAACTAACCATATTTACTTCGATGAATAAGATATTGCGCTAGGCTTGTACTAGACACATTTACTGTTTAAATTAAAAGAGAATCTTAATGAAATTATGTGGCTTTGAAGTCGGTTTAAATCAGCCGTTTTTTTTAATTGCTGGCCCTTGTGTTATTGAAAGTGAGCAGTTAGCACTAGATACCGCCGGTTATCTTAAAGAGCTAACAACAGCACTCAATATTCCGTTTATATATAAATCTTCGTTTGATAAAGCAAATCGCTCATCACATGAAAGTTTCAGGGGTTTGGGTGTAGAAAAGGGCTTAGAAATACTCGAAAAGGTTAAGAAGCAAATCGGAGTTCCGGTTTTAACTGATGTACATGAAGATACGCCCTTAGCAGAAGTTGCTAGCGTGGTTGATGTCATGCAAACCCCCGCTTTTTTATGCAGACAAACCAATTTTATTCAACAAGTTGCCTCGCAAGGTATCCCTGTTAATATTAAAAAAGGTCAATTTTTAGCACCTTGGGATATGGTCCATGTAACTAATAAAGCTAAAGCGACCGGTAATCAACAAATTATGGTTTGTGAACGCGGTGTTTCTTTCGGATATAACAACCTAGTTTCCGATATGCGTTCGTTAGCAGTGATGAGAGATACCGATTGCCCTGTAGTATTTGATGCTACTCATTCAGTGCAATTGCCTGGTGGTCAAGGTACCAGTTCTGGTGGGCAACGTGAATTTGTTCCTGTGTTAGCAAGAGCGGCTGTTGCTGTAGGTATTGCTGGTTTATTCATGGAGACTCATCCTAATCCTGCGGAAGCAAAAAGTGATGGGCCAAACTCATGGCCATTACACCGTATGCAAGAATTATTAGAAGTTTTATTAACCATCGACAGGGCTGTAAAAGCACAACCCCTGATAGAAACTACATTATAGGAAAGAAAATGGCTGCAATTATAGATATTCGTGCAAGAGAAGTTTTAGATTCACGCGGCAACCCAACTTTGGAAGCTGATGTAGTATTGGCATCTGGTGTTGTTGGTAGTGCTATGGTGCCATCTGGTGCTTCAACAGGTGAGCGCGAAGCTATCGAATTACGTGATGGCGATAAATCTCGTTACTTAGGTAAAGGGGTATTGAATGCCATTAACAATGTTAAAACTGAAATTCGTGATGTAGTTATCGGTTTAGATGTAAATGATCAAGAAGCTTTAGATAAAGCGATGATCGCATTGGATGGTACTGATACTAAAGCTCGTTTAGGTGCCAATGCTATATTAGCTGTTTCTATGGCAGCCGCGCATGCAGCCTCAAAAGAAGCTGGTCAACCGTTGTATCGCCATTTGAATAAGTCTGGTGAATTTATTTTGCCAGTACCGATGATGAATATCATCAACGGTGGTTCACATGCTGATAACAGTGTTGATCTACAAGAGTTCATGATATTACCTGTAGGCGCACCTTCTTTCCGTGAAGCGATTCGTTATGGCGCTGAAGTATTTCATAGTTTAAGTAAAGTATTAAAATCCAAAGGTTTAGCGACTACCGTTGGTGATGAAGGTGGTTTCGCACCTAATCTTTCTTCAAACGAAGAAGCTATTAGCGTTATATTACAAGCGATAGAACAAGCGGGCTACAAGCCAGGTGTTGATATTTACTTAGGTTTGGATGCTGCAGCTTCTGAATACTATCACGATGGTATTTATGATTTAGCCTCTGAAAATAAAACTTACAGTTCAGCTCAAATGGCTGATTTCTTTGTTGATTGGGTTGATCGTTATCCAATTATCAGCATTGAAGATGGTTTTGACGAAAATGATTGGGATGGTTGGAAATTAATCACAGAAAAATTGGGTAACCGTATTCAATTAGTGGGCGATGATCTATTTGTAACGAATCCTAAAATTTTGCAAAAAGGGATCGAAAGAAACATTGCTAACTCTATTTTGATTAAAGTGAATCAAATTGGTACCTTGACTGAAACTTTTGCTGCGATTGATATGGCTCATAAAGCGTCTTATACCGCTGTTATGTCTCATCGTTCAGGTGAAACTGAAGATGTAACTATTGCTGATTTAGCAGTAGCTACTGGTACAGGTCAAATCAAAACAGGTTCTTTAAGTCGTTCTGATCGTGTTGCTAAATACAACCGTTTGATGAAAATCGAAGAAGAATTGGGTGGTTTGGCTAAATACGCAGGTCGTAGCGCTTTTAGAATGCTTTAAGAATCTTGGGCGCGAGTTAGAAATAATTCGCGCCCCTTATTACAACACTTTCATATTTATGAAAATTTTTCTTTCATTTGTCATCTTACTGATAGTTCTTCTTCAATATCGTTTATGGTTTGTAAATGGTGGTATCGAACAGATTCAGCATGATCAACTAATGCTTGTCGATCTTAAAAAACAAGTAGAAGAAAAACGCGAGCGAAATGCTGCTCTGTATGCTGAGGTAGAGGATTTGCGTAAAGGTCAAGAATCATTGGAAGAACGTGCCAGAAAAGAGCTGGGAATGATTCGAGACGGAGAAACATTTTTTCAGGTACTTGAATAAATAAAGAATAAAGGCGCTAGGCTAAGAGTTTTTCACTCTTAGCCTAGCGCCTTTTCTTTTGATGGTTGTTATAAAAGAATAGAGGTTTATGAGATGTTATTGATATTTACCGAAGCGCTGGGACTGGTTAAGAACTTGTTTAATGATTTGAGAACTAAGCCCATTGTTATCTATTTGCTAACGCTAGCGCTTACAGTGACTATAGTTTCGGGCTTTATGCTTTATGTTATTGATCCAGATGTGCACTCACTTTTTGATGGAATATGGTCTGCATGGGCCACAATAACGCATGTTGGTTTTGGTGATGTAGTACCTACTTCATTTTTTGGGCGATTATTGTCGGCCATGTTAATTTTGTTTGGTTTAGTTCTATTTTCGTTTTTTACCGCAATATTGTCAGTAACACTCATTGGTAAAGATATGAGTGTTTGGGGTTTAGATGTACGACAAATTGAACAGAACACGAGTCATATTGAGACGGAAGAAAATAAAGTTCTTCATGAGTTGGAACGATTGCACAAGCGTATGTCGGCATTGGAAAAAAAATTGTCATCTAGTACAGAAAAAGACAATAAATAATTTTGTAATGCTTTAGCGAATTATTTTAAATACCCCAATATTTGAGCTAAGCCAGTTAGCGTGTTTGAAGCAATGGCTAATGAATATTAGCTTCTTAAACACTGTGACGCTAGTTTTTCTAAGACAAATTAACTTTTCTTAAACATGACTCATTCATTAAAATTCTGGGCCGTTGTGCCTGCGGCTGGTGTTGGTAAGCGTATGAATGCAGACCGCCCAAAACAATATCTACAGCTGAATGATAAAACAGTTATTGAACATACTTTAATGCGTTTGTTGAGCGCAAATGTTTTTACTGCGGTTGCCGTCGCTATTTCAGAAGAAGATCCTTATTGGCCAGAACTGGCTATAGCTACTCATGAAAAAGTTATTACTGCTGCTGGGGGCAAGGAGCGAGCGGATTCTGTGCTCTCGGCATTAAAAGCGATACGCACTTTAGCCTCTGACGATGACTGGGTGTTGGTACATGATGCAGCAAGGCCCTGTATTACGACCACCGACATCAAGCATCTTATCGAGACATTAAAAAATGATGAGGTAGGTGGGATCTTAGCTTTATCGTCACACGACACTTTAAAAAGTGTACAGGGCGATTGTATAGTAGATACCTTGGATAGAAGTTTTATTTGGCGCGCTTTAACTCCGCAAATGTTTCGTTATGGACTGTTAAAAACAGCATTAGAAGAGGCAGAAGGTAATCCTGCTATTACTGATGAAGCCAGCGCTTTAGAGTTAAAAGGCTTAAAGCCAAAAATTGTTGAGGGCCGTCCAGATAATATAAAGATTACTCGACCTGAAGATTTAGCATTGGCACAATTTTATATGGAGCATCAAAATGATTAGAGTAGGACAAGGCTACGACGTACACCGATTTAATGACGGCGACTTTATTATTTTAGGTGGCGTAAAAATAGATTATGAACAAGGTCTGGAAGCACATTCTGACGGCGATGTGGTTTTACATGCTTTATGCGACGCATTATTAGGCGCTGCGGCTTTAGGCGATATAGGCAAACACTTTCCTGATACTGATCCTGAGTTTAAAGGTGCCGACAGTAGGGTGCTTTTGCGACATGTTTACCGTATTGTTCAAGATTTAGGTTATCACTTGGTGAATGCTGATATCACTATTATTGCCCAAGCACCAAAAATGGCACCTCATGTTGCTGCAATGTGTCAGATTATTGCCGAAGACCTGAGCGTTGATATTGATTGTATTAATGTGAAAGCAACCACCACAGAAAAATTGGGCTTTGAAGGTCGTAAAGAAGGTATTGCCGTGCAAGCCATCGTGCTAATTGAAAAATAAGCCCATAGTCGATCATTCAGGCATTAAAACTGTTTGACGTTTTGCACCCCAGTTACCCGGTTTTGGCTTAAATATGCCGGCACAACGTTCGCCACAATATCGACAGCATCCTGAGTCATCCATATTCCAATCAGATAGCTCATACCAGTCACGACCGATTAATAACTGGCCGCAGCCATGACAATAAGTGCTTTCGGCCGATTTATTATGCACATTGCCAATATACGCATAATGAACGCCATTTTTTAAAGCGATATCTCGTGCCTTTAACAAAGTTGCCGTTGGGGTAGGCGGCTTATCTCGCATTTTCCAATCTGGATGAAAGGCGGTGAAGTGCATGGGCACATCGTGACCTAGATTTTCAACGACCCACTGTGTCATAGCCTCTAGTTCAGCTTCACTATCATTTTCACCAGGAATAAGCAGTGTTGTTAATTCCAGCCAAGTGGATGTTTCGTGCTTAATGTAACAGAGTGTCTCTAGTACTGATTGCAGGTGACTCCCCGTTATCTGCTGGTAAAAGCGTTCGCTAAAGGCTTTTAAATCAATATTAGCTGCATCCATCCATTGATAAAATTCGGCTCTAGGTAGGTCACATACATAGCCTGCTGATACTGCTACGGATTTTATGCCTAAGCTACGACAGGCTTGAGCGGTGTCTATGGCGTATTCATGAAAAATTACGGGATCATTGTAAGTATAGGCCACACTGTCACATTGATATTTTAAAGTTGTTTCGGCAATCATTATAGGAGAGGCCTTGCTCATCAAGGTATCCATTGCTCTTGATTTACTAATATCCCAATTTTGGCAAAATTTACAAGCCAAATTACAGCCCGCTGTGCCGAAAGAAAATACAGAAGTGCCCGGTAAGAAATGATTTAGTGGTTTTTTCTCGATGGGATCTATGGCAAAGCCGCTGGAACGACCATAACTAGTCATAACGATTTGTTCATTTAGATTTTGCCTAACAAAACATAGGCCGCGTTGATCGGCATGTAATTTGCAAAATCTTGGGCAGAGATCGCATTGAATACGCCCATCGTCAAGTTTATGCCAATAGAGGGTTTTCACCGTATCATCAGTAATAAAGTCAGTCATTGTCTTAGTCCGTGAACCGTTAATGAATCATATTGTCGTAGAGACTTGCCAGTATTTAAGGTTTTTGTTTTATGTCAACGTCATTAATGACATAGAATAAGTTAACAAACTTTTATGGTTGAGAAATAAGAGGATCACGTTATGAATAGATTACCCGCTGTGGCAGGAACTTTCTACCCTGAAAATCCACATCAATTGCATCAAATGTTAAATGAGTATCTGAATGATGCTGAAGCGGCTGCTAAAGTTCCTAAAGTTATTATTGCACCGCATGCTGGCTATATTTATTCAGGGCATATTGCCGCAACCGCTTATGCTCGTTTAAAAAAAGCCAGCGACAGCATTACCCGTGTCGTTATTATAGGCCCTTCACATCGCGTTACTTTTAGCGGCTTGGCAGTTAGTAAAGCTCAATCTTTTATTACACCTTTAGGGTTTGTCGCTGTCGATCAAAAGGCTGTAGCAACTATTGCTAAGTTAGATTTTGTTAATTATCTTGAGGAGCCGCATACTTACGAACATAGTATTGAAGTCCATTTGCCGTTCCTGCAAGAAATGTTAGATGACTTTAAAATTGTGCCTATCGTAGCTGGTGAGGCAACGCCAGATCAAGTGAGTCAAGTCATTGATATGTTATGGGGTGGCGATGAAACCTTGATTGTTATAAGTTCAGATTTGAGTCATTATCATGAATATGCAAGCGCAAAGCGACTGGACAAAGCAACTAGTGAGTTAATAGAGCAGTTGCAATATGAAAAAATAAGTTCTAATGCTGCTTGTGGTCAAGTGCCGCTCAATGGTTTGTTAAAGGTCGCTAGAGAAAGATCATTGAGCATTAAGACTATAGATTTACGTAATTCTGGTGATACCGCTGGCGATAAAAATAGCGTAGTAGGTTATGGTGCCTATGTCATTGACTAAAGAACATCAGCAATTGTTATTGGTTGTGGCGAGAACTTCTATCCAGCATGGTTTACAAACAGGTTGTCCTTTAAAGATTATTTTGGAGGACTATCCTAGTGTATTGGCCGAGTATTGAGCTACTTTTGTTACCTTAGAGCTACATCAGCAGTTACGGGGTTGTATAGGTAGATTAGAAGCGACTCGACCTTTGGTTGTAGATGTCGCTGAAAATGCTTTTTTAGCGGCTTTCCAAGATCCTCGTTTCCCGCCATTGGCAATAGATGAGTTAACCAAGCTAGAAATACATATATCGCTATTAACAGAGCATGTGCCTATCATATTTAGTTCTGAACAGGATTTAATCAGTCAGTTACAACCTAATATAGATGGCTTGATATTAGTAGAAGGGCATCAGCGTGGTACTTTCTTACCTTCAGTTTGGGAACAACTTCCCGAACCTAAACAATTTTTGCGACATTTAAAACAAAAAGCAGGTTTAGCACCTGACTATTGGTCTGATACGATTAAAGTCTATCGTTATCAGACTGAGTCGATCGGTTGATGATAAGTCCTACCTTGCATGGCTTATCATCGCGAAGGCTTAATGATTGGATTTGTTGTGAGCTGACTTTTGTGTAGAAGATGTATTTGATGTCGATGAAGCATCAAGATTACTAATACCCAAAAAGCTGGTAATTTTTTCCCATAGGGTTTTATCAAGATCACGTTTGGGGATTTCTACTGTTGTTTCATTAGAAATTAAAGGGATTGGCGTGGTGCTAGGTCTGAAATCGCCTTGAATACCTACAATCTGATCATTTTCAAAAAACAGTGAAATTTGTTGCTGTATCTTTTCGCCGCCAGTAGGGTGAGCGGAATATAGGAAGTCCCAGCGATTTTTGTGGAAAAAATTATCCAGCATGGGGGAGCCCATAATATAAGTCACTTGACGTTTGCTCATGCCTGGGCGAAGTTGGTCAATCATGGCTTGAGTAATGATGTTGCCTTGTTGAATTTCCAAGCTATAGACACCTGGTAAATTGTTCAATATGGTTGAGCAGGACATGAGTGTCAGGCTAATCAATAGGCATACAGAAAAAAACGACTTTCTCATTTTTGGCTAAAATAGTAATAAAATTTTAAATCATACAGGATGTCTAATCATTATCCTATAAAACTGTCATGCTATGCGTATCTAAAAAGGCTACAATGAGCGTCTATTGTATTCGACTAACCTAATGCTCAGTTGATTAACCGGAGATTAATATTGGAAACGCAGGATTTAAGGAATGTAGGCTTAAAGGTCACTTTGCCTAGGGTTAAGATCTTACAAATATTAGAAAAACAAATCAATGTACGCCATCTAACAGCCGAGCAAGTTTATAAAGTACTATTAAGTGAAGATGAAGAGATTGGCTTGGCCACTGTTTATCGTGTTTTAACTCAGTTTGAAACCGCTGGTTTAGTCACTCGCCATCATTTTGAAGGCGGCAATTCAGTTTTTGAACTGACTACGGCTGAGCATCATGATCACATTGTTTGTATGAAGTGCGGTAAGGTCGATGAATTTGCAGATGATTTTATCGAAACACGGCAAAAAGAAGTTGCTAAAAAACTAGGCTATGATTTAACAGATCATAGTCTTTATCTATATGGTTTTTGTCCTCAGTGCAAAGAATCTTAATTTATCCCCTAGCTTATATATTCCATGTTTAAACCTCTAGTTTTGTATATTGGCTTGCGTTATACGCGAGCAAAACGACGTACCCAGTTTATTTCTTTTATTACCTTAACTTCAGTGCTTGGCATCGCCTTAGGTGTTACCGCGTTGATTACGGTTTTATCCGTCATGAATGGTTTTGAAGCAGAGTTGCGTGAACGTATCTTGGGTATGACCGCTCATGCCACTGCCACCGGTAAATATGGCCAATTAGATGACTGGCAAACACTCGATCAAAAATTAAAAGGTATGCCTCATGTAGAAGGTGCTGCGCCTTTTATTACAGGTCAAGTAATGATTAATGCCGATAGGCGTGTTAGCGGCACTATGCTTAACGGCATATTGCCCGAATATGAATCCAAGGTTTCGGAAGTTGCCACTAAAATGAAATCAGGTCAGCTGACAGATTTGGTTGCTGGTGAATATGGCATCGTCTTAGGTCTTGAATTAGCTAATTACTTAGGGGTTACGACCGGCGATAAAATTACCGTGATTAGTCCTCAAGTTAATTCTACACCGGCAGGCATTGTGCCTAGAATGCGTCGATTTACTGTGGTGGGTATCTTTCAGGTCGGCATGTATGAGTACGACCGTAATATGGCGTTGATTAATATTGACGATGCGGCCAAATTATTTCGCATGGATAATTCAGTTTCTGGTTTACGTATAAAACTAGATGATTTATTTAACGCGCCTAAAATAACACACAGTCTAGCAACAGCGCTTTACGGTGACTATCAGGTTAGCGATTGGACCTTAGCACATAATAATTTCTTTAAGGCCATTCAAACAGAAAAACGGGTGATGTTTATTATTCTGTTATTGATAGTTGCGGTAGCGGCTTTTAATATCGTTTCTACTTTAGTGATGGTTGTTACTGATAAGCGTGGCGATATCGCTATATTAAAAACTCAAGGATTAACTTCAGGTGCCGTTATGGGTATCTTTATGGTATTGGGCTCTATTATCGGAGTTGTTGGTACGGTACTAGGTGTGCTGGGTGGCGTATTATTAGCCTTAAATGTAGAGACTATCGTCCCTGCAATAGAAAAATTATTGCAAGTGCAGTTCATGGCGGCAGATGTTTATTATATTAGTGAACTACCCTCGAAATTAGTGTGGTCTGATGTTTATTCCATCGCTGGCATGGCTTTTTTCCTATCGTTATTAGCAACTATTTATCCTGCTTGGCAGGCATCTAGAATAAATCCTGCGGAAGTGCTTAGATATGAATAATTCTGGCATGATTCCATCATCACCCTTAAACATAGAAACTATGAATAGCACTAGCATTTTAAGATGTCGCCAATTGACGAAACGTTACGACCAAGGTGGCTTGGATGTTGACGTGTTAAAAGGCGTTGATTTGAATATCGAAAAAGGTGAGCGCGTTGCCATTATGGGCGCGTCAGGATCGGGTAAGAGTACCTTGCTTCATCTTCTAGGTGGCTTAGAAAAAGCCAGTAGTGGCGAAGTCATACTTGATGGCGTCGATATTAATAAAGTCAGTGCAGCAAAACTAGCTAAGCTAAGAAATAAATCCTTAGGCTTTATTTATCAATCGCATCATTTGTTGGGTGAATTTACTGTTTTAGAAAATGTAGCGATGCCTTTATTAATAGCAGGAATATCAGTAAAGCAGGCCAGTATTCGTGCTGGTGCACTATTGCAGCGAGTAGGGTTAGGCCATCGAGTTGAACATAAGCCAGGTGAATTATCGGGTGGTGAAAGGCAACGTGCTGCGGTAGCCAGAGCTTTAATTAATGAGCCGTGTTTGATTTTAGCTGACGAACCCACTGGTAACCTTGATAGCAAGACTGCCGATCAAGTTTATCAATTAATGCTGGAGTTAAATCAAGAGCTTAATGTTAGTTTTTTAGTGGTGACACATGACCATGAACTTGCTGCCCGTATGGGTAAAGTTTTGCATATGGAAGATGGCTTGATTGTTAATGGCTAACGATAGATGCAAGTCAATCCAGTCGACAGTAAGCTTTAGTGTTTAGTTAGGTCGTATTGTCATGATATTGTCAAAAACAAAAGTTATAGTGCTGGTCTATGAAAAAAGTAAAGATTGAAAAACATAAGTTACTGCTTCGCCATCTAACCTTAGCTGATTATAGTAATATCGCCATTTTAATGGAGCATGTTTACGGTAATCTGGGTGGGGCTTGGAAGCAGGATCAATATGCTTCTCAAGTTAGTCGATTTCCGCAAGGTCAAATTGCTATAGAAGATAATGGCAAATTGGTAGCTGCCGCTTTAAGTATGATTGTGGATTATTCTAAGTTTGGTGACATCCATACTTATGCCCAAATTACCGGCGATGGTTATTTAACTCATCATGATCCTCATGGCGATACTTTGTATGGTGTAGATATTTTCGTGCATCCTTCTTATAGAGGTTTGCGCTTAGGTCGAAGATTATATGATGCACGTAAAGAATTATGTCGAAACTTAAATTTACGTCGATTTATTGCAGGTGGAAGGATTCCTGGTTATGCCGAATACGCAGACACATTAACCCCTGTACGTTATATTGAAGAAGTTAAAAATCGAGAGATTTTTGATCCCGTATTATCATTTCAATTATTAAATGGTTTTCATGTTCGTAAGGTTTTAACCGGTTATTTGCCGGTTGATGCCGATTCCAAAGGTTTTGCTACCTTGCTGGAATGGGTTAATCTGGATTATGTCGAAAAATCACCTTCAATAGGCGGGCCTAAAAATATCATTCGTTTAGGCGTCGTGCAATGGCAGATGCGTACTTTAACGAGTGTTGAAGAATTGCTTAAACACGCTGAATTTTTTATTGATGCAGTTTCTGGGTATCAATCTGACTTTGTGTTGTTTCCAGAGTATATGAGTGCGCCTCTCATGGGATTGTTTAATGATAAAAACCCCCCTGATGCTATTCGTGCTTTAGCAGGATTTACTAGTGAGATCCGTAATGGTCTGCTAGAAATGGCCATGTCCTACAATATTAATATTATTGCTGGATCTATGCCTGAATATAGTTCTCATGAACTATATAACGTGTCTTGGTTGTTGAGACGTGATGGTACTTTTGAAGCGCAATACAAAATCCATGTCACCATTGATGAAGTGAGTTGTTGGGGTGTACAGGGTGGCGACGCTTTAAAAGTGTTCGATACTGACTGTGGCAAAATTGCCGTATTAATATGCTATGACTCTGAGTTTCCAGAACTTGCTCGTTTAGCGACCATGCAGGGGGCGCAAATATTGTTTGTGCCGTTTTGGACAGATACTAAAAATGCCTATCAACGGGTGCGTTACTGTTCTCAAGCCCGAGCTATTGAAAATGAATGTTTTGTTGCCATTACAGGTAGTGTTGGCAATTTGCCTTATGCAGAAAATATGGATATTCAATATGCACAGGCCGCTATTTTTAGTCCTAGTGATTTCTCATTTCCACATGATGCCATACTCGCAGAAGCAACGCCCAATACCGAAATGACCTTAATAACGGATGTCAATTTGGATTTATTAAAGCAAGTGCGTACTCGTGGTGCCGTTCGTAATCTCGCAAATCGGCGCTTGGATTTATATCGCTTAGAATGGATATAAATCTTCAAAAGTGCACTATTATTACGTAAGTCTGGTGCTTTCCAGTCAGATTTAATTACAAGAAATACTTAGGAATAAATATGATCACTGCTAATCATTTGCAAGAGCTTGCAAAAACTCACGGAACACCCTTATTCATCATTGATCATGATGAGTTGCGTAGTAATTATGCTGTTTTTAAAGAGAACCTACCCCGTGTTCAAGCTTATTATGCAGTTAAGGCAAATCCCGATCCGATCATAGTAAAAACTTTGTTTGAAGCTGGCGCTAGTTTTGATGTGTCGTCTATCGCTGAATTTAATATCGTTTTTGAAAACATAAAAGACTTGTCTGAGCAAGATCAGCATCAATGGATTTGGGATAACATTATTTACGCTAATCCTATTAAGGCAGAAGAAACGCTGAGAGAATTAGATAAGTATCAGCCTTTGATGACTTTTGATAACCGTGAAGAAGTTTTTAAAATCAGAGATCATTCGCCTAATGCACGTGTCGTGTTACGTCTTAGAGTATCTAATGCGGGCGCTATGGTTGAGTTATCGTCAAAGTTTGGAGCCTCTCATGACGAAGCTCTAGAGCTTATTTTTGAAGCTGTTAATGCCGGCCTTACCGTAGCGGGTTTAAGTTTTCATGTAGGTAGCCAAACCACTAATTTTGAAAATTATATGCAAGCTATCAACATGGCAGCATTAATCTTTAAAGAAGTTAAAGAGCGTGGTTATGACAAAATGGACTTACTGGATATCGGTGGTGGTTTTCCAGCGCCTTATGATGAATCAGTAAAGCCCTTTAGTGAATTAGCTAAGAGAATTAATACTGAATTAGATAGATTGATTCCAGAAGATATAAAGATCATCGCTGAGCCCGGTCGCTTTATGGTGGCTACGACGGCAACTGCTGTGTCAAAAATTATCGGTAAAGCAGTTCGGCACGGAAAGTTATGCTATTACATCGATGACGGTGTTTATCATACTTTTTCGGGTGTTATATTTGATCATTGCCAATATCACTTTGATGCTTTTAAAGAAGGCCCCACGCAAATCTGTACTGTATTTGGACCTACCTGTGATGGTCTTGATGTGATTTCAATGACTGAAGAGTTGCCCGAGGATTTACAGCGCGGTGATTTGTTGTCAAGTAAAAATATTGGTGCTTATAGCGGTGCAACCTCTACTTATTTTAATGGTTTCCCGCCCGCTAAGGTGATACAGGTAAATCGTTAGTAGTCGCCTAAGTTTAGTATGGGATGTTAAACTTAGCCCTCACAATTAGATTATTTTAGGAACATCATGAGCAAAATTACTATCGAACATAACCCTAGCGAAGAGCGTTTAATCGAACTAGGTGTTTCAAGTTGGGAAATATGGGAAAAAGAGATTTCAAAATTCCCTATCGATTTTGATGAAACAGAATGTGCTTATGTGTTGGATGGCGAGATTTTAGTAACACCTGCCGGCGGAGAACCTGTTCGTATTGTTGCTGGTGATTTAGTCTCTTTTCACGCGGGCTTAGATAGTCAATGGGAAGTGGTTAAGCCATTGCGTAAGCATTACAGTTACGCTTATCCTAGCGGCGTTTAAGATTGATTCTGTCGAGTTAAGCGCTAGCTGTAACCCGACGAAAGAGCTTCAAAATATTAATTTAATAGCCTTAAGCACCATTTTTAACAAAATGGCTTAAGGTTTTTAGTTGTTACTACCTGAAAAAATAACAATGCTTCGCGGTTTCTTCATTAAAGTGCTTCGTATCTGTTAATCGGTTCAAGTTATTTTTCCGCACATCCAGTTATCAATAAGAACGATAAGATAATCGCCTGTTAAGGTGGCGTAAAATCTTGGGCTATTCAGCCAGATCCTTGCATTTTATGCTAAAAACAAAAAAACCATAGCTTTCAAAAGAGAGTCGCTAAGGCTTTCAGTTTTGAGTGATTTTTTTCGATTAATTAGGTAAATCGGTTGTTGCGCTTTGTTATTCCGTCAGACTAGGGTAATCCGTATAGCCTTTTTCAGTGCCACCGTAAAATGAGCTGGCATCAGGTATATTTAAAGGTGCTTTAAGTTTGAAGCGTTCGGCTAGATCAGGGTTGGCTATATAAAGTTGTCCAAAAGCCACTGCATCAGCCAAACCTTTTGCTAAAGTTTCATCGGCGCGAGTTTGGTCATAGCCTCCACAAACAATTAAAGTGCCATTATAAGCGGCTCTTAATGTCTCAAGCTTAATCACATTTGCACCGTGCCTTATGTCGCCTTCTAATGCATCAACGACATGAACATAAGCCAGTTCTAAAAGATTTAATTGTTTTAGTAAATAAACAAAAATAGATTCAGGGTTTGAATCACTCATGTCATTAAATGTGCCACTAGGAGATAGACGAATGCCGACTCGATCTGCACCGCAAACACCCATGAGTGCGTCAGTGACTTCTAGTAGAAATCGTGCTCTATTTGCTACGCTACCACCATAAATATCAGTACGTTTGTTGGTGCCATCTCTTAAGAATTCATCGAGCAAGTAGCCGTTCGCGCTGTGTATCTCAATACCATCGAAGCCAGCATCAAGAGCGTTTTGTGCTGCGCGTTTGTAATCATCAATGATTCCAGAAATTTCATTAGTCTCAAGTGCGCGAGGCGTAACAAAGGCTTGCATACCACTAGGGGTGATAGCATTACCTTTGGGGGCAATGGCTGATGGGGCAACGGGAAGCTGACCACCATGAAAGTCGGGATGAGAAATTCGACCGACATGCCAAAGTTGCATAAAGATATGCCCTTTTTTTGCATGAACCGCCTCAGTAATTTTTTTCCACGACTTCACTTGCGATTCATTATAAATACCTGGTGTAGCTGGATAGCCGACACCCTGTGTAGAAATAGGTGTTGCTTCGGATATGATGAGGCCAGCGCTCGCTCGTTGTGCATAATAGGTAGTCATTAGGTCGGTAGGGCAACTATCAGGCGCACGCATTCGAGTTAATGGCGCCATGACTAAACGATTTGATAAGTGATAGGGGCCAATATTAATAGGGCTTAGTAAAGTGGGTGTGCTAGGTATTTTAGAATCGAGGTTCATAAATAATAAGTTTAATGGCTATAGAAATGATGCTGCTGACTATACCTTAGCATCAGGCGTCTGCCTACTAGACTAATAAAAATAAGCTTTGATGTTAGCTCAAGCTTTAGTTGCAATAGTTATTAACTGCCGTTAAAGTTTGATAGATTATTTTTACTCAGATAGCGTTTACTTACTCAATGAAGGTATTGCCCATGAAAATTTATGTTTACTGGCCGATGTTGGCGGTTTTATTTAGTATGTCGGCAATGGCAGCCGATTTGGATCGACCTAGAGTTGAACAACGCCTAGCTCAGGCAGATAAGAGTCATCCTGCTGATTTGCGTAGAAAAGATCTAACGGATCTTGATTTATCAAATTTAGACTTCAAAAATGCTGACTTATGGGGCTCGGATTTGCGCCGCTCTAATTTTAGTAACTCTGATTTGTCTGGCTTGAATTTAGATTTGTCCGTGTTATCGAAAGTTAATTTTAAAAATGCCAATCTATCTAAAACTAGTATCTTTGGCGTACATGTCGGTAGCGCAAACTTGAGTTATGCAAATTTGAGTAACAGTCGATTTATAGGGGTGATGGATAAAGCTAATTTATCACATGCTGAGTTATCTCATGCTTTATGGGGTGCGGATATGAAAAATCAGTCTATGGGTTTGATGCGTGCTAGTTTGAATAATGTTGATTTTACAGGTGCTAATCTTTCCTATGCTAATTTTGATCGCGCCTTGATGCGCTATGCCAATTTTACTGGTGCTAATCTGCAAAATGTAGTGTTCTTTGGTGTGGATTTGTCAGGTGCTGATTTTAGTGGCGCTAATTTGTCAGGAGCCGATTTAACGGGGACTACTTTAGAAGATACTAATTTTTATGGCGCTGATTTAACCGGAACTCGATTTGCTGGCATTAAAGATAAATCTAAATTAAAGGGTTTAAGTTCTAGTAAACATCTGGACAAAGCTATTATAGATTGATGCTTTTCAGAGGTGTTTTGTGTTTGTAATAACGTTGTTTTTAAAAATATCGAGAATGAATCAATATGAGTAAACGTAAATCCGGTCTTAATGTGCATGGCATCATATTGCTGGATAAGCGCTTGGGGGTTTCATCTAATAAAGCTTTGCAGGAAGTTCGGCGTTTGTTTAATGCTAACAAGGCTGGGCATACAGGTAGTCTTGATCCCTTAGCAACTGGTTTATTACCGTTATGTTTTGGTGAGGCGACCAAAGTTTCTGCAATGATGTTAGATGATAATAAGCGTTATCAAGTGGTGGTTCAGTTAGGTGTTATGACCGATACTGGAGATGCAGAAGGTGAGGTGATTAAAACGGTTGCGGTTCCTGACATTGACGATGATGAGTTAATGTTAAGTTTGCAGCAGTTTATGGGTGAAATTGATCAAGTCCCCCCCATGTATTCAGCTCTAAAGCATAATGGTAAAAAACTGTATGAGCTAGCAAGAGAGGGTATTACCATTGAGCGTAAGGCTAGGCGTATTAGTATTTTTGATCTTAAATTATTAGCAAGTTCTTTGACGGGGCAGAATAAGACTAATCAGTTGGTTTTGGAAGTGTTTTGCTCTAAAGGTACTTATATACGTTCCTTGGCAGAAGATTTAGGTGATGCTTTAGGGGTGTGTGGAACGGTGCTGGAATTACGTCGACTTGGGGCGGGAATGTTTAACATAGCGCAGGCTAAAACGATAGAGCAGTTGACGGCTATGAGTGTTCAAGAGTTACAGCAATCGTTGATAGCTATAGATAGTCCGTTACAAGCTTTTCCAGCTGTAAACTTATCGGAACAGCAAGCGGTAGCTATCAAATATGGCCAATCAGTGCAGTTAATTAGCGGTTCGATTGAAGGAGTTGTGCGCTTATATCATGATGAAGTTTTTTTAGGCTTGGGAGAAATGCTTTTGGATGGTAAAATAGCACCCAAGAGATTATTCAATATGGATAATCTGTAGCTACATACTTAGTCGCTACATAGCAAATGTTGATTTCTACACCCTAACGTGGAGATCAATGTAACTCAAAGCCGTCTTTAGACGGCTTTTATTTTAATTTTAATCTTAGGGATTATTAATGCCATTTACTGCAGAACAAAAAAAAGCGGTTGTCGAAGCTTATCGTCAATCTGAAACTGACACAGGTTCACCTGAAGTACAAGTTGCTTTGTTGACAGCTCATATTACACATTTAGCACCGCATTTCGCAGCTCATAAAAAAGACAATCATTCACGTCGTGGTTTGTTGCGTATGGTTAATCAACGTCGTAAATTGCTAGATTATTTAAAAAACAAAGATATCAGTCGTTACCGTTCATTAATTGAGCGACTAGGTTTACGTAAGTAAAATAGATCTCGTATAAACGCTACCACTGTAGGTTGGGTTAGCCGTTGCTAACCCAATACTAACCTCTATATAACCTTTACACAAAGGAACCCAATAGTGAATCCTATTAGGAAAGAATTTCAGTACGGCGATAAACTCGTTAGTCTAGAAACTGGTGAAATAGCACGTCAAGCTGACGGCGCTGTCATTATCGATGTTGATGGTACATCCTTACTTGTTACTGTCGTCGGTAAAAAAGAAGCTGCTGGTGGAGATTTTTTTCCATTAACGGTTAATTATCAAGAAAAAGCCTATGCCGCGGGAAAAATTCCTGGTGGATTCTTTAAAAGAGAAGGGCGTCCTAGCGAAAAAGAGACTTTAACATCAAGACTGATTGATAGACCTATACGTCCTCTATTTCCTGAAGGCTATACTAACGAAGTTCAAATTATTGCCACAGTTATATCGTTAAATCCTGAAGTTGATCCAGAAATTCCTGCATTGTTAGGCGCATCAGCTGCATTAGCGGTTTCAGGCTTACCTTTCAACGGCCCTATAGGTGCTGCTTGTGTAGGTTACAAAGATGGTGCTTATTTAATAAATCCGTCGCCTAGTGCATTAAAAGATTCAGAATTAACGCTAGTCGTAGCGGGTACAGCTCATGCTGTATTGATGGTTGAATCTGAAGCTATTGGTCTTTCTGAAGAAATAATGCTGGGTGCAGTATTGTTTGGCCACGAACAAATGCAAGTCGCGATTAATGCGATCAATGAATTTGCTAAAGATGCAGGCGCGGGTGTTGTTGAGTGGGTCGCTCCAGAAGCTAATAATGAATTGATTAGATTAGTGACAGCTGAAGTTGAAGCTGGGATTAAAGACGCATATACCATCGCTGAGAAATTAGTCCGCCAAGAGCACCTTAAAGGAATTCGTAGTGCGGTTGTTGAAAAGTTAGCGATCAATTATGCCGAAAAAGATATTCGAGGCATTATTGAGCACTTAGAATATAGTATTGTACGTAACGCCATTCTTAATGAAGGTAAGCGTATTGATGGTCGTGCCTTAGATAAAATTAGACCGATTAGCATTAGAACCGGCGTGTTACCAAGAACCCATGGTTCTGCTTTGTTTACACGCGGTGAAACTCAAGCTTTAGTGGTTGCTACTTTAGGTACTGCTCGTGATGCGCAAATTATTGATGCTCTTGCTGGTGAATATAAAGAACCATTCATGTTGCATTACAACTTTCCTCCCTACAGTGTGGGCGAAACTGGTTTTGTTGGCTCACCAAAACGACGTGAAATTGGTCATGGCCGTTTAGCAAAGCGTGGTGTAGCAGCTGTTCTGCCGAATATGGATGAGTTTCCATATACCATACGTGTAGTTTCTGAAATCACTGAATCTAATGGCTCAAGCTCAATGGCTTCAGTCTGTGGTAGTAGTTTAGCGTTAATGGATGCTGGTGTGCCTATTAAATCACCTGTTGCGGGTATCGCAATGGGCTTGATTAAAGAAGGCGATAAGTTCGCAGTATTATCTGACATCATGGGTGATGAAGATCACTTGGGTGATATGGACTTTAAAGTGGCAGGTTCCGTAGACGGTATTACTGCGCTGCAAATGGATATTAAGATTGATGGCATTACGTCAGAAATCATGAAGACTGCTTTGGAACAAGCTAAGCACGGTCGTTTACATATCTTAGGCGAAATGAACAAAGCCTTGGCTAGTACACGCGATGAAATGTCTGATTTTGCGCCACGTATTATTACCTTTAAAATTGATCCTGCGAAAATTCGTGAAGTGATTGGCAAAGGTGGCGCAACGATACGTAGCATTACCGAGCAAACAGGCGCTAGCGTTGATTTGACGGATGACGGCATCGTTAAGGTGGCTTCTGTTGATAAAGCTGCTGGTGAAGAAGCTCGTCGCCTTATTGAAGAAATTACTGCTGAAGTTGAAGTTGGTAAGATCTACGAAGGTAAAGTCGCTAGATTGATGGACTTTGGTGCATTTGTAACTATATTGCCTGGTAAAGACGGTCTAGTTCATATTTCACAAATTTCAGATGAACATGTTGATAAAGTTAGCGATCGCTTAAATGAAGGCGACATCGTTAAAGTTAAAGTGCTTGAAATTGACCGTCAAGGTAGGGTCAGATTAAGTATCAAAGAAGTAGAGAAAGACGAAGATAAAGAAGCATAATTATCACAGTCAATAAAAAAGGGCCGAAAGGCCCTTTTTTTTGCTTTAACTATAAGTCTAAACTATCTCATTAGACGGCGACAAATTAATGTCGCCACTGTGAGGCAGTTGATAAAGCTTAAGCTTCGATATTTACAGCAAATGGATGCAAGGCAGTTGCTTTTTCTGCAACTACTTCCGCGGCCGTAGGCGTTCCAGCAATCGCTCGTTTTAAGGCTTCTTTGGTAGCTTCATAATTAAATTTTTCAATTAAAGCATCATCTTCAGCTAACCAATGAATAAACACGCCGACAGATATAAATAAGTCATCTGCTTCATCTGCTGGAATAGTACCATCTTCTACGCAATCAGCCACGGCCATAGCAACACCACGTTGAGCGGGGCCAAACATTTGTACGGCTTGTTTAGAGCCTTTGATAGTTACTTTGTTGAATAAAATAGTAGCTGGTTTAACCATCAGGTTAGGGGCAACAACTGCTAGCAAAGTAGAAAAACCATGCTTGTTATTAGTTAATGCATTTGCAAATGCTGATTCAGCAACAGAGCCTCTTGGGCCAATGATTAGGTCGATGTGAGCAATTTCATTGCCTTCGCCGATTAAAGACTCACCAACGCCTAGTTTGTTAATGATTGCTCTATTTGAATATTCGCCTGTGCAAAAAAAATTGTAAATGTAATCAGATATAGACATTGCTTTTCTTTTTATAGTATATGAGAGTCATAAATAATTATGAATGAGCTTTATTAACGCTGTTATTCAAAGTTAAGTCAATTGGATTTTTAATAAAAACTGTAAATCAATTAAAAAATATTTTATCAGCCTATATACCAAGGTTAATTGTACTTAAAGGCGCATGAAAATATAATCTAGATAATTTGTTGCTAATATTTGTTGTAGCTAAACGACCTTATCTTCAGGTTGATTGCCTGCAAAAAAAGCAGCAATATTAGCTAATACCCGATTGCCCATGGCGATTCGAGTTTCTTCGCTAGCACTACCTAAATGCGGTAGTAGGGCAACGTTATTTAATTTTAAAAGTTCTGGGTCTATTGTGGGTTCGCCTTCATAGACATCTAAACCAGCGCCGGCAATCCAGCCTTCTTTTAAGGCTTTAATCAAGGCTTTGCTGTCGACTACATCGCCACGGGCGGTATTGATTAAGTGCGCAGTAGGTCGCATCAATTTTAAGCGTTGTTCGTTGATTAAATGCTTGGTTGCAGCACCCCCTGGGCAATGTAAGGATACGAAGTTAGCCTCGGACAATAATTCTTCAACGGTTGCACAGCGTGTAGCTTGCAAATCATTCATTATGGCTGGGTCGGGTTGTGAGGGCGCATAACAAAGTATTTTCATGCCGAAGCCATGATGGGCTTTTTTAGCCATGGCTTGAGCGATACGACCAAAACCAATAAGCCCTAATGTTTTGCCAGTGACTTTTTGGCCGATTAGTTGGGTAGGTGTCCAACCTGTCCATTGCTGATTACGAATTAGGCGTTCGCCCTCAGGTGCGCGACGAGCCGACATCAGTAGTAGCAACATAGCAATGTCAGCGGTACAGTCGGTTAATACGTGCGGCGTGTTAGTAACCACTAAGCCCTGTGCTTTGGCGGTAGTGATGTCGATATTGTTATAACCAACGCCAAAGTTGCCTATAATTTTAGCGCGTTTATTTTCCACTCCAAGTATGTCTGCGTTTAGTATGTCAGTCACTGTAGGTAATAAAGCGTCTGCTGTTTGCAATGCGAGTTTAAGCTCATCTGCGGTCATAGGAATGTCAGACTCATTAAGCTGAACATCGTAGTGTTCTTTTAGCTGAGCTTCAACTTCTGCGGGCCACTTTCGTGTGACGACGACTTTAGGTTTGTTCATGGTTGAGATTCTCCAAAGAGTTAATTGCTGCAAGTAAGCCTTCAAGTGAGCTAAGTAATCTTTGCGCGGCATAAAAGTGCTGAGTAGATTCTAAGCGCTTAATATCCAAATGAGTGTCATAGTCTGCGGTCATGCCTAGGGCTCTTAGTTGCTTAATGAGGTAGCTTACTGATTGAATACGTTTGTCGGGGTTTTTTTCAAATCTTATTATAACTTTGTCGTGTATATCAAGTTTTTGATACTCTACTGGATCTATAGTCAGAGGTAGTTTAGAGGCAATTTCTCGGCTTAACTGAAATACAGCGAAATAAGAGCGGCTGATTACATTTCTGAAATCCATTTCTGTACTGTCTGGATTACTTAATAAAACTTCGGCGGAGTTGTAGAAATCTCTGTGTGATACGCTCATGAGGCAGCCCTCTCTTCAAAAACATCAATTGAATTAAACTCAAACAGGATGATGTTGCTGTAGGTGTTTTCGGTGTTATGAACTAATTCTGCGGCTAATTGGTAGTTAAGATCGTACATGTCTCCAATCGGTAGATCAACGTAAAGTTGACAATGTACGTAACCTCTAGTCGTAACGATTATTCCTGTGCTAGAAAAATAAATACCAAATTTATGTAATAGGTCGTATGCCAAATTGTATAAATGCGAGGCTACTTCATCGCTTAATCCTGCCGTTTTAAAAATTAATTGGCTCTCTGTAATGTGATGAAATAGGGAGTTACTTTCATCTTTATTTTTTATTTGCTCTAAATATTGTTGAGCCTCATTCATTCTACAGGACATAAATGCAGATTCAGCCAGCCATGATAATATTTCTTCTGAATGGTCAGGGAACTGCGACAGCATGTCTTTGCCAAGAACTAATTCTTCAGAGCAACATCCTCTATTTTTTAAGGCAGCTAGGTATTGGATCTGGGTATGACTGCTTGCAGGGGTTAGCTTGATAGCTGTTTGAAAGTGTTGTCTTAGTGTAGGTAAGTCATTTTCTAAAGCGGCGATACTTCCGAGTAAGCCATAGTAAAGGCTGTCGGGTATTTTGCCTTTTAAGCTATCGGCTTTCTTTTTTAATAGTTTAATTTGCCAATCGCTGGGTTTGCGATATTTAGAGAAATACGTATTGATTTCATTAATTAATTCAGTTGCTTTTGGAGGCTGTTGACCTGCCATAAAAATCCCGCCATTAGAGTTTTTGTCGTTATAGCGAGAAAAGCAAGTGTTAAGGGGCTTAACACTTGCTGATGCTATTTTTAGACGCTGAACATATAGCTTAGACTATCGAGATAAATAACTCAAAACCTTTATGCGGTTGCGCGATAATATTCTATAGCTGCAGCTACGCCGCTGCCGGGTTTAATATCAAAACCACAATCTAATAAAGCCATTTCTACGCCAGCAATAGCGCCTAACATAGAAACGTCATTCATATCGCCAACATGGCCGATACGGAAAGCTTTGCCCGCTAACTCAGCAAGACCGCCGCCTAAAGAAATGTTGTATTTAGTAAAGGCAGTGCTAATAACCGTGCGAGCATCTTTATCTTCAGGAACGATAATGGCGGTTACTGTGTTTGATTCAAAACCAGGTTGCGCACAAATACTTAATCCCCAAGCAGCGACAGCTTTACGCGTGCCTTCAGCTAAACGATAATGGCGTGCAAAGACATTTTCTAAACCTTCTTCTAGTAGCATATCTATTGCTTTACGCAAACCGTATAAAATCGGTAATGCTGGGGTATAAGGCGTGTAACCGTCTTTATTAGCGGTCATCTGATCTCTTAAGTCCAAAAAGCAACGTGGATAAGTGCATATTTCAGTGGCGGCCAAGGCTTTTTGGCTAAAAGCTAAGAAGGCACCGCCAGCTGGCATCATAAAACCTTTTTGCGAGCCACTGATAGCGCCATCAACGGCCCATTCGTCCATACGAAAATCTAAGCTTGCTATAGAGCTTACGCCATCAACAAATAATAGAGCAGGGTGATTAGCAGCATTCATGGCTTTACGAACGCCACCTATATCACTAGTAACACCGGTAGCCGTTTCGTTATGAGTGGCTAATACAGCCTTAATTAGGTGCGCATCATCTTCTTTAAGGCGTGCTTCCAACTTATTTAATGGTATACCTTTGCCCCAAGTTTCTTGATGAATTTCAACATCAAAACCTAGGCGTTTAGCCATTTCAGCCCATAAGTGGCTAAATTGACCAAAACGATAGATCAATACTTTATCGCCTGGATTTAAGGTGTTGGTTAAGGCGACTTCCCAGCCGGCAGTGCCGGTTGCAGGAAATACAAATGCTTGTCCGGTTTCTGTTTTGAATATTTTCTTTAAATCTTCTAACAAAGGCGTCAGTAGCTTAGGAAAAACAGGCGAGCGATGATCTTCCATGGTGATATGCATCGCATTCAGAATTTCATTAGGTACGTTGGTAGGGCCTGGAATATATAGGTGGTTACGACCAGCCATGGTATTGCCTCTTTGTTGGTAGTTAAAAGAATGATTGAATTAGGTTTTTGAGTGAATAAAGAAAGACCCAAAAAAGCCGATAATCATGACATAGCCGTCAGTAATCAGCAAGATTTGATTACGACTTTGTATGGATATATCGCGTTATAAATTGACATTATTGGTGCTAAAAGTAGAATGGGCGATTTATTTGTTTCTGGCTGAGATCGATTTGGCTTAGTATTTATGGCTGAATTTTAAACTACATGATGCAGAGTAGTGATCAGCTCTTTATCTTGTATAGGCTTCATTACTAGCCTTTAGCAGAATAACAAACAACAATTTTAGATTATTGACATTAGGAATGTACAAATGAGTCACACTTTATATACAGCGTCAGTTCAACGCGTTCAACGTTGCGAATTAGCGGTTCCAGGATCAAATCCTGAGATGTTTGAAAAAGCTATGAAGAGTGGCGCGGATTTCATTTTTTTAGATCTTGAAGATGCGGTGGCTCCAGATGATAAGCTGCGTGCGCGTAAGAACATTATTGAAGCGATCAATGATATGGATTGGAAAGGTCATGGTGTGACTATTTCTGTGCGTATCAATGGCTTGGATACGCAATACATGGTTCGCGATGTCGTTGATTTAGTAGAACAGTGCGGTGCAAAACTAGACACTATTTTAATTCCTAAAGTCGGTGTTTATGCTGATGTCTATATGGTTGAGGCGATGCTTAACCAATTGGAAATGCAACAAGGATTGAAAAATAAAATTGGTATAGAAGCCCTCATTGAAACAGCATTAGGTATGGCTAATGTTGAAGATATCGCACGCAATGGCACTTTAGGTCGCCTTGAAGCCTTGCATTTTGGTGTTGCAGATTATGCTGCCAGTAATCGCGCACGTACCACTAATATTGGTGGTTTAAATCCTGATTATCCTGGTGATCAATGGCATGCTGCGATTAGCCGAATGACGGTAGCTTGTCGCGCTTATGGCTTACGCCCTATTGATGGCCCTTTTGGTGACTTTAAAGACCCTGAAGGCTTTAAAATGGCAGCAAAACGTGCTGCCGCTTTAGGTTGTGAAGGTAAGTGGGCGATCCATCCGTCACAGGTTGAATTAGCCAATGAAGTGTTTACACCACCGGCTGCTGAAGTTGAAAAAGCTAAGCGTATATTAGTCGCTTTACAGGAAGCCGCTGCTCAAGGTAAAGGCGCTGCGGCATTAGATGGCCGTTTGATTGATGCTGCATCAGAAAAAATGGCTAGTAATGTGGTTAGAGCAGCAGAAGCCATTGCTGAAAAAACTAAATAAGATAACAGGCGAAAGGTAAAGAGCGAATCTATCGGCTTTACGTTTTAAGTACTAAGAACATTAAGTAAGGGAGATGCTGTGGATATTCATGAGTATCAAGCGAAAGATATTTTAAGTGGTTATGGAGTCAAAATCGCTGAAGGCGGATTGGCTTATAGTCCAGAAGATGCAGTACAACGAGCCAGAGAAATTGGCGGTCATGTATGGGCCGTTAAAGCTCAAATTCATTCAGGTGCGCGCGGTAAAGCAGGTGGCATTAAAATCTGTAAAACCCATGATGAAGTACAAGCGGCAGCGAGTGAATTATTAGGTAAGCGTTTGGTGACTCATCAAACTGGCCCTGCGGGTAAAGTCTGTTCAAGACTTTATGTTGAAGCGGGTACCGATATCGCCAAAGAACTCTATTTTTGTTTATTAGTGGATCGTAGCTCTGAACGCATCGTCATGGTGGGTTCTGCGCAAGGCGGTATGGAAATCGAAGAATTGGCACTTAATAATCCAGAAGCCATTACTAAGATTTATATTGAGCCTGCAGTTGGCTTGCAAGATTTTCAAGCGAGAGAAATGGCTTTTGCCTTAGGCTTAGAATCTGAAATATTGAGTCATGCAGTAAAAACCATCAAAGGTTGTTATAGAGCATTGCGTGATCTTGATGTCAGCATGTTAGAAATTAATCCCTTAGTAGTGACGGGCAATGGTGAGTTAGTGGCCTTAGATGCGAAAATGGGCATTGATGATAATGCGCTATTTAGACAGCTAAAGATTTCTGAACTACGTGATAAAACCCAAGAAGATCCTCGTGAAATGGCCGCAGCAGATCGTGGCCTAAGTTATGTAGGTTTGGATGGTGATATCGGTTGCATGATTAACGGCGCAGGTTTAGCGATGGCGACCATGGATATGATTAAGCTGGCCGGTGGTGAGCCCGCTAATTTCTTGGATGTGGGTGGCGGTGCTTCAGCTGAGCGCACAGAAAAAGCTTTCCGTTTAGTATTGGCAGACAAGGGTGTTAAAGCCATGTTGGTTAATATTTTTGCAGGCATTAACCGCTGCGACTGGATTGCTGAAGGTGTTGTGCAGGCAGTCAGAAAAATTGATATGAAAGTGCCGTTAATTGTACGTTTATCAGGCACTAACGTAGAAGAAGGTCGTCGCATTATTGCAGAAAGTGGCTTGCCGATTATTACTGCAGATACTTTGGCTGAAGCTGCTGAAAAAGCTGTACAGGCACGTAATGAAGTCGTCGCAAAAGAAGCGGCTTTGGAGATATAAATGGCTATTTTTATTAACGAAACAACCCGTATTGTTGTTCAGGGTTTTACTGGCAAAATTGGTACCTTTCACGCGCAAGATATGATCAACTACGGCTCTAATGTAGTTGGTGGTATTACGCCGGGTAAAGGTGGGCAAACTCATTTGGGCTTGCCGGTTTTTAACACCGCTAAAGAAGCCGTACAGCAAGCGGGCGCAGAAGCCAGTATTATCTTTGTGCCACCTGCTTTTGCTGCGGATTCCATTATGGAAGCGGCTGATGCCGGTATTAAATACTGTGTGGCGATTACTGATGGTATTCCTACGCAAGATATGATGACTGTGAAGAATTTTCTGCGTAGGTTCCCTAAAGATCAACGTATGGTATTGACCGGCCCCAATTGTGCAGGCACTATTAGCCCTGGACGAGCCATGTTGGGTATTATGCCTGGACATATCTATTTACCCGGTAATGTCGGTATCGTTGGACGTTCAGGTACCTTGGGCTATGAAGCAGCGGATCAAATGAAGCGCTTAGGTATTGGCGTTTCTACCTCCGTGGGTATTGGTGGTGATCCGATTAACGGCAGTTCACATCGCGATATCCTTGAACAATTCGAACAAGATCCCGAAACAAAAGTCATCTTGATGATTGGTGAAATTGGTGGTCCTCAAGAAGTTGAGGCAGGCTTGTTTGCTAAAGAGCACATGACTAAACCAGTTATTGCTTATATTGCAGGTTTAACTGCTCCAGAAGGTCGTCGTATGGGACATGCTGGCGCTATTATTTCATCTGCAGGCGAAAGTGCTGCTGAAAAAGTAGCCATGTTAAGAGACTTAGGTGTTGTTATCTGTCCAACGCCAGCAGCGATGGGTGATACAGTTGCTGCAGTGTTAGCTGCTATGTAAATAAGACACTTGCATGACCCGTTAGCGGTTTGCAAGCAAGAATGTACTATTTTGCAGTAGAGAGCGATCTATTAAGATCGCTCTTGAATCAAGAGCTTACTATGCGAAAATCATATCGAAACGATAACAAAGTCCGAAGCGGCATGAGTGCATATCATGCCGCCAAAGCCGGTATTTGTCCTCAGTGTGAGGCCACTGAACTTAGGTTGTCGAGGCAATCTAGTCGACACTTATTAAAACGATTGTTTTATAATTCCTATCGATGCACTGCTTGCCATTTTAGTTTTTGGATATTTAGTGTGTCGCGCATATTTCTTGGTATCAGTACTGTGCTAGTGGTTGTTTTTGTGCTGATGATTTTAACTATGGAATATAAGCACCAAGAGGTTGCGGTGAATTCTGAAGATCTAAGTATTGACGATAGCCTTCTTAATTTGGCTGAGCAAGGTGATGCAGCGGCGCAATTAAAAATGGGCTTACGATTTGCTTTAAGTCCTTGGAATACTAAGGATGACAAGCAGGCTGCTAAGTGGTTTGAAAAAGCAGCTGAACAAGGTCAAGTTGAGGCGCAATATCGCTATGGCTATGCCTTGCTCAAAGGCTTAGGTGTGGTTCAAGATTATAATAAGGCTTTTTATTGGCTGGAAAAAGCCGCGCGTAGTGGATACGCAGACGCTCAATTTGCCCTAGGTGAAATGTATCAGCTAGGTATTGCTATGAATAGCGATAATGAGCGTGCTTATTTATGGTTTAATTTGGCAGCAGCTCAGGGTGTCCAAGGCGCCGCTTCTTCTCGAGATCTATTGGTCAAGCAGCTAACTGTTAATCAAATTACGCGTATTCAAACTGAGGCTGGTGTTATTAATCGTAATCAACATCAGGCTAAGTAGTAAAAATGTTGGGCTAACGATAAAGCCGTTAACCCAGCATTAAATTATGCGACTTTAGTCAGTCGTGCATAATAAAAACCATCCATCGCCGCTGTGCCCGTTATGATTTGACGGCCATGACTTGCCTCTACACCCCAAGTAGCTTTCTCGATAGGGACTTCCTTCGCATCAGCATGAGTTGCTAAAAAAGCAGCGATTTGCTGTTCATTTTCTTGTTTCAAAATAGAGCAGGTTGCATAAACCATGATGCCTCCGGGTGCTAATAGCGGCCAGATGGCATTGAGAATATTTTGTTGCAAGGCTTGTAAGGGTTCTATGTCGTCTGCTCTGCGTAATAACTTAATATCAGGATGGCGACGAATAACGCCCAAAGCAGAGCAGGGCGCATCTAATAAAATACGTTCAAAGATTTGTTTATCCCACCAATCTTGAGGCGCTAGGGCATCACCCGCTATTAAGGTGGCTGATAGCTTTAAGCGTTGTAAAGTATCAGTCACACGCAATAAGCGAGTGCTGTCGATATCGACAGCGACCAGTTCTTTGAGTTGTGGCTGATGCTCTAATATATGCGCGGCTTTGCCACCCGGTGCGGCACAAACATCTAAAACGCGTTGGCCTGCTTGCACATCCAATAAACCAGCTGCCAATTGCGCCGCAACATCTTGCACAGACACTAAGCCGTCCATAAAGCCGGGTAATAATTCCACCGCCACGGGTTTTTCTAAAATAATCGCCGACGGGCAACCCTCTACAGCAGTCGCGTTGATAGCTAGGTCGGTTAATTGCTGTAAATACTGTTCAGTACTGATACGTGAAAGATTAACCCTCAAGCTCATCGGTGGCTGTTGATTGTTTTCTAAGAAGATATGCTGAGCGTGCTCTGGCCAGTCATGTTCTATTTTTTGCACTAACCATAAAGGATGGCTCGTTGCGACCCAGTTGATGGTGTCTGCTTTTTGTTCTAGGTTTGCTTGTTCGCGTTGAAAATTACGTAATAGCGCATTAATCAGCCCTTTAGCCCACGGCTTTTTACGGGTGGCTAATACAGTTTCAGAAACCGCCGCATAGGGTTTTACGCGCATATAGCTGAGTTGGTAGATGCCGACTAAGGCTAAGGCTTTTATCTCAAGGTCTTTGATGGGTTTATCGATTAACTCATTAAGTATAAAATCTAAACGGTAATAATGTCTGCAAACACCATAGCATAGCGCTTGAACGAAGGCTTTATCTTTACTGAGTTCAATGGCCGGTAAATTAGCATCTAAGGCCGCAGTCAGTGATTGACCGTCTTGTATAACGCGAGATAGTACTCGTGCCGCAATGAGTCGTGTATTCAAAGTGTTTTCAACCTAGGGGTCCTTTTAGATCTGTAGGCGCGAATATAATGCGCCCCTACTTATGATTTATGGGTTTTTTCTAACTTCTTCTTAATGCGCTGGCGTTTTAATGAGGAGATATAATCCACAAACAGCTTGCCGTTTAGATGATCCATTTCGTGCTGAATACAGACGGCCAATAAATCTCTGGCTTCCAGTTCAAAGGTTTGACCATTGGCATCTAGGGCTTTGACTTTGATATGTTCGGCTCTAGAGACGTTCTCAAAAAAACCAGGTACCGAAAGACAGCCTTCTTCGCCCTCTTTAATGCCATCCTTTTCGATGAGTACAGGGTTAATCAAAAACAACGGTTCGTCTTTTTCATCACTGACATCTATGACGATGACTTGTAAATGCACGTTAACTTGCGTCGCTGCCAAGCCCACACCATGAGCTTCATACATGGTTTCAAGCATGTCTGTTAGTAAAGTTTTAATTTTGCTATCGACTGACTTGACCGGTGCGGCTTTTTTACGCAAACGATCGTCTGGGAATTCAAGAATAGATAAAATACTCAACAAAGATCTCTAAATAGTAATGTAATGTCGTGATTTTATATGATTTGCCACTGTAATAAAACTCAAAGCATTGAGTAAATGTTAAATTCTGGCGAATGCCAGTGTAGGTTGAGCTAACAGCTTTATCGTTAACCCA
>QVQF01000069.1 GCA_003584895.1 Methylococcales bacterium | reverse complement strand
TGACCTATGTTACAAACAATGGCTTGATCGCGCATGGCCAGCATGTGTGCATGCGTGATAATGCTGAAGTTTCCTGTCGCAGTCACAAAGATATTAGCGATAGGTGCGGCTTCTTCCATAGTTACAACTCGGAAACCTTCCATTGCCGCTTGTAGTGCGCAAATAGGATCGATTTCTGTAATCAAAACCGTTGCACCTAGACCACGTAAAGATTGAGCGCAGCCTTTACCCACATCACCGTAACCACAGACCACGGCAATTTTTCCGGCAATCATGACGTCGGTGGCACGTTTAATACCATCGACTAATGATTCGCGGCACCCGTATAAGTTGTCAAATTTTGATTTAGTAACAGAATCATTGACGTTAAAAGCAGGCACTTTCAGCGTACCGTTAGTCACCATTTCATACAGACGCAATACGCCTGTCGTGGTTTCTTCAGATAAGCCTTTTACATCGGCCATTAATTCAGGGTAGTTGTTATGCATTAAGGTGGTTAAATCACCGCCATCATCCAAAATCATATTAGGGCGCCAGCCCTCTATGCCATCAATAGTTTGGGCTATGCACCATTCTGCTTCTTCTTCAGTTTCGCCTTTCCAAGCGAAAACAGGTATGCCTGCTGCGGCAATGGCGGCTGCAGCATGATCTTGGGTAGAGAAAATGTTGCAGGATGACCAGCGCACTTCTGCACCTAAAGCAGTCAGCGTTTCAATTAAAACCGCTGTTTGTATAGTCATGTGTAAACAACCAGCAATACGTGCGTCTTTTAGCGGTTGTTCTTGGCCATATTCTTTACGTAAGGCCATTAAGCCTGGCATTTCGGTTTCAGCTATGTTGATTTCTTTACGGCCCCAGGCAGCTAAAGAAATATCGGCAATTTTATAATCTTGAAAACTCATCTGTATTCCTGTGTTAGCGTTTAATTAAAGACCTGCCGCATCTTTTAATGCGTCAACCTTGTCTGTTTTTTCCCAGCTAAAGCTGTCTTCGGTACGACCAAAGTGACCATAAGCGGCAGTGGTTTGATAAATAGGCTTTAATAAATCTAAGGTCGCAATTAAACCTTTAGGTCTTAGGTCAAAAGTATCTCTGACAATTTGTACTAGTCTGTCTTCGCTCAGTTTGCTAGTGCCAAACGTTTCTACGGTGATTGACGTAGGTTCAGCAATACCGATGGCATAAGATACTTGAATTTCACATCGCTCAGCTAAACCTGCAGCAACAATATTTTTTGCTACGTAGCGAGCCATGTAAGCTGCAGAGCGATCAACTTTGGAGGGATCTTTACCAGAAAAGGCACCGCCACCATGTCTTGCCATGCCACCGTAAGTATCGACGATAATTTTACGACCAGTTAAACCACAATCACCTACAGGACCACCAATAATGAATTGGCCTGTTGGGTTGATAAAGAATTTAGTGTCTTTATGTAACCATTCTTTAGGCAGTACCGGCAGGATGATTTCATCCATGACTGCTTCATGTAAGGCTTTGTTGCTAATTTCTGGAGAATGCTGAGTTGATAAAACCACCGCATCAATTGCTACTGGTCTATTATTTTCGTATCTGAACGTAATCTGACTTTTAGCATCAGGACGCAACCAAGGCAGTGTATTATTCTTACGCACATCGGCCTGACGTTTAACCAGTAGATGTGAATAGGTAATAGGAGCGGGCATTAAGACATCAGTTTCATTACTGGCATAACCAAACATTAAGCCTTGGTCGCCGGCACCTTGTTCATGATCTTCGCCTTCATCAACACCCATGGCGATATCAGGTGATTGCTTACCTATGGCATTTAATACCGCACAACTATTACCGTCAAAGCCTATGTCGCCGTGGTCATAGCCTATATCACAGACTACTTTCCTGACTAAGGCTTCAAGATCTACCCAAGCATGAGTAGTGACTTCTCCAGCAAGAACGACCATGCCGGTTTTGACTAGCGTTTCGCAGGCAACTCTGGATTTGGGGTCTTGAGCTAATAAAGCGTCAAGGACGGCATCAGAAATTTGATCTGCGACTTTGTCGGGATGGCCTTCTGAAACGGATTCTGATGTAAAACTAAAGTTATTGCTCATGTTGTTACCTATAAAGTAAATCTTAGATATAGAAAAGGCTGCGTTAGCAGCCTTTCTTTCTTTCTTTCTTTCTTTCTTTAATGATGGTGGGCCCTGTAGGACTTGAACCTACGACCTGCCGATTATGAGTCGGACGCTCTAACCAGCTGAGCTAAGGGCCCTTTGTTTACTTATTCGCCGTCAAGAAAACATCTTAGTTGTTCTGAGCGAGAGGGGTGTCTTAATTTTCTTAATGCTTTTGCTTCAATTTGACGTATGCGTTCACGGGTAACATCAAATTGTTTGCCAACTTCTTCTAAGGTATGGTCGGTATTCATGTTGATACCGAAGCGCATACGTAAAACTTTAGCTTCTCTTGCGGTTAAACCAGCGAGTACGTTTTGTGTAGATTCACGTAAGCCTGCAATTGTAGCAGCTTCCACGGGAGACAATACTTTAGCATCTTCTATGAAATCTCCCAAATGAGAATCTTCATCATCACCAATAGGAGTTTCCATTGAAATAGGTTCTTTGGCAATTTTTAAGACTTTGCGAACTTTGTCTTCTGGCATTTCCATGCGTTCTGCCAATTCTTCAGGTGTTGCTTCACGTCCCATTTCTTGCAATATTTGCCGAGAAATTCGATTCAGTTTATTGATTGTTTCAATCATGTGAACTGGAATACGAATGGTTCTTGCTTGATCCGCAATAGATCTGGTGATGGCCTGTCTAATCCACCAAGTAGCATAAGTTGAAAACTTATAGCCACGTCGATATTCAAATTTATCGACAGCCTTCATTAAGCCAATATTACCTTCTTGGATTAAGTCTAAGAATTGTAAGCCGCGATTAGTATATTTTTTAGCAATGGAAATGACAAGTCTTAAATTTGCTTCAATCATTTCTTTTTTGGCGCGTCTAGCTTTAGCTTCGCCAATAGACATGCGGCGATTGATGTCTTTCAATGTGGTAATATTTACGCCAAAGTCTGCTTCTAGTTCGGCTAACAATCGCTGTGCTTTTCTTAAGTCTTTTTCGCGTTTTTTTAAGGCTTCTGAATACTTATTTCCATTAGTCAGGTAGCTATCTAACCACTCAGAACTAGACTCTTTTTCAGTAAATGCTGCAATGAATTCTTTGCGTGACATACCTGCGTCTTTAGTGAAAATCTCAAGAATCAGTTTTTCTTGTTCTCTAACACTGGCAACACCAGTTGGAATAATAGCCGTTAATCTTTTTAAATATTGCGGGGTCCATTTAAATTCCATGAACAATTCAGCTAAAGTTTCAAAAGATTTGTCAGCTTTATCGTTAGAATACCCGTGTTTTTTAATTAGAGCAGAGGTCGCTTTTAGTTGTTTTCTAAGAGCCTCAACTTTTTCTAGGACTTCATCGTAGTTTAGGCCCTTTGCCTCTTCTTCGACTACTTCAGTTGCTTCTTCGGTGCCTTCAGCAACTGGAAGTGGGGCTATTAAATCACCAGTGTCACTTAGGTCAACAAACCCAGAAATTAAATCAGTGAGTCTAGTTTCTGATCCTTCCTCAGAAATTGAATCAAAAGACTGTAAGAAATTTTCTACAACGATACTTGATCGAGAAATCGCTTTAACTAGTTGTTGCTGGCCACTTTCAATGCGTTTGGCGATTTTTAATTCGTCAGCGCGGGTTAAAAGTTCAACTGACCCCATTTCTCGCATATACATGCGAACAGGGTCTGTGGTTCTTCCAAACTCACTGTCTACTGAGGCTAATGCAGCAACTTCTTCTGCATCTTCATCATCCGTAGTTACGGCAGCAGAGTCTGTAATTAATGAGTCTTCATCGGGTGCCGTTTCGTAGACTTTGATGCCCATCTCATTGATCATGCCAATGATGTCTTCGATTTGCTCTGGATCAACAATGTCACTGGGTAAGTGATCATTAACCTCTGCATAAGTCAGGTATCCCTGCATTTTGCCTTTGGCTATTAACTGTTTTAACTGGGACTGTTGTTGTTCTTGATTCATTATTTACTTATTTGAGTACGGCCATGCCAACAGCGAATATTACTATAATTATCACTATTTAGCATTAAATTATTTATCTGTAAGTATTTTAATTAATAGTTGTTGTTCGTGAACATCTAGTCCTTGATTTTTTGCTTTAGTTTCTAGCTTAGCAATTGTCGCGTATTTGGCTTGTTTAAGTAAAGAGTTAAGGGTATCAGTAAATACCATATCTATGTTATTTTCTGATACATATAAATCCAGAGAGGCAAGGGCTTTGACTGCTTTTTCGTTAGCAGTGTTGCGATAATGTTCTATTAATATAGCCGTATTGATAGTGCTTTTGGTTAATATAACCTGTTGAATGTTTTTAAATAGCTCTATACCCCGAATTTCTAATTCATCCCAATTGAAATCTTTCTGATTTAGGTTGTGGATGAGTCTTGGGTTTTGTAGCAGTAATGCTGTCGCAGTTCTAGCCGATTTTGCGGGCGCTGAGTGAGTTGCTATTATAGATATTTTTTTTTCTGTATAAGGCGCTTTTGATTTAGAAGTAATTTCTAGTGTATTGAGTGTTGATATTCCAGAGATTGTTTTTAGGCGAGAAAGCATCATTTCACGAAAAATACCTTGAGGTAATTTTTCTATATAGGGCTTGGCATTTCCGACTAATTGCGCTCGCCCTTCCATTTCAGAGAGATTTAGTTTTTCTGATATATGTTCAAAAAAATAATCTGATAGAGCTTGGGCTGTTTGTACGCGTAAAGTGAAATTTGTTAGACCTTCTTTACGAATCAGAGAATCTGGATCTTGATTATGTGGCAACATCATAATTCGGCAAGAGCGGTTGTCTTTTAGGCTTAAAAATACTGGCTCCATGGCTTTCCATGCTGCAGATCGACCTGCTTTGTCGCCATCAAAGCACAATACTATTTCAGGTGAAAATCGAAATAATAAATTCAGGTGGGTTTGAGATATGGCTGTTCCTAAGGCCGCAACGGCATAATTAATGCCGAATTGTGAGAGGCTAATGACATCCATATAGCCTTCAACTATAAGGATTTGAGGTGGTTTTGGATTTTTCTTGAGTAATTCATATAGGCCGTATACTTCATTGCCTTTATGAAACAAAGTTGTTTCTGGGGAATTTAGATATTTAGGTAAAGAGTCATCCATTACGCGCCCACCAAAGCCGATGATTCGGCCACGCTTATCTCGAATTGGAAAAATAATTCTGTTGCGAAATCGATCGTAGACTTGTCCACCTTCTTTGTTAACAAGCAATCCTGCTTTGATTAAGGCTTTATGATCAAAGGAGTTGGCTAAAGCGTTCCATTCATTGGGTGCGTAGCCCAATATAAATTCATTTGCACAATCGCCATTGATGCCTCGTATTTTTAGGTAATCAACAGCTTTCTTGCCTTCGTCGCTGTTACGTAATTGCTGTACATAAAAGTTTGCGGTCTGATCCATTAGCTGGTAAAGACTCTTTAAGTCTTCTTTTTTTTCTTCTGCTTGATGGGTAGTTGTTTCCCTGGGTACGGCAACTCCAGCAAAGGCGGCAAGATCTTCAACGGCTTCAACGAATTCTAGGTTGTTTAGATTCATTAGAAAGCTGATTGAATTGCCACTAATTCCGCAACCAAAGCAATGAAAGAATTGTTTGTTTCTATTTACAGAAAAACTAGGTGTTTTTTCTGTATGAAAGGGGCAGCAGGCAACATAATTGGAGCCTGTTTTTTTTAGGGGGGTGTGCGAATCGATTAAGTCGACTATATCAACTCGCACCAATAGATCATCAATAAATTCGCGAGGAATTCTACCGGACATTTTTTACCTAGGTAAAATTATTCAGCTAACGCCATCTTTATTTTATTACTGACAATAGACATGTCAGCACGACCTTGCATTTTTTCTTTTAGTAAAGCCATTACTTTACCCATATCTTTAACAGATTCTGCATTAGATAGTTGTATCGCGTTACTCACCATGGCATCAATTTCTTCTTCACACAGAGGTTGTGGTAGAAAGTCTTGAATGACTAGGATTTCAGCTTCTTCAATGACTGCTAAATCAAGTCGATTGGCATCAGTAAATTGTTTTATAGATTCGCGGCGCTGCTTAAGCATTTTGTCTAGCACCAAAATAACTCGATTATTATCGAGCTCTATGCGCTCATCAACTTCAACTTGTTTAATGGCAGCCAACATTAATCGTATTACGCCTAATCTGGTTTTATGGCCTCCTTTCATAGAGGCTTTCATATCTTCCCTGATACGGTCAGTTAATAAATCCATTATATTAGCCTTATTTACAGAACTGGACGTCCGCGGCGTAGGTTTTTCAAAGCATAACGTTCACGAGCTAATTTTTTCAAGTGACGTTTAACAGCTGCTGCGCCTTTACGCTTGCGTTCAGCAGTTGGTTTTTCGTAGAATTCACGACGACGAACTTCTGCTAATACACCAGCTTTTTCACAAGCGCGTTTGAAACGACGAATAGCTATATCAAATGGTTCGTTTTCTTTAATTTTCACTGACGGCATTATATGATTCCAATTATGTTAATATTGATTGCAGGATAACAGCTATCCACAGAATAGATACAATCGACAATTATACATTCACTTTTCTAATTTTCAAAAAAATCAATGTACGTTTTAGGAATAGAAACCTCCTGCGATGAAACTGGCGTAGCCATTTATCATGCTAAGAGAGGTTTAATTAATCATGTTTTATATAGTCAAATCGAGATGCACAGTGAATATGGGGGCGTTGTTCCTGAATTAGCTTCACGTGATCACATTCGTAAACTGGTACCTCTTATTAAGCAATTAATTCAAGAAAGTGGGCTCATAAGTGCCGATATTAATGGCATTGCTTACACCGCTGGTCCCGGTTTGATGGGTGCTTTATTGGTAGGCGCCTCTACAGCAAGAAGTTTAGCCTGGACATGGAATATTCCTGCTGTAGCTGTGCATCACATGGAAGGTCATCTGCTTGCACCTATGCTGGAAGACAATCCTCCAGCATTTCCCTTTGTGGCTTTATTGATTTCTGGTGGACATACCTTACTGGTGCAAGTAAACGAGATAGGTAGTTATCTGTTGTTGGGAGAGTCGCTAGATGATGCCGCAGGTGAAGCCTTCGATAAAACAGCAAAGCTGTTAGGTCTTAGTTATCCAGGTGGCCCTAAATTGTCTAAGTTAGCGGAACAAGGGCATCCTCAAATTAAATTTCCGCGACCTATGACCGACCGTCCTGGATTAGATTTTAGTTTTAGTGGTTTAAAAACCTTCGCGCTCAATACTATTAATGCTTCTGAAAAGACAGCTCAAAATAAAGCAGACATTGCCGCCGGATTCCAGTTAGCTGTTGCCGAAACACTGACTATTAAATGTAAACGTGCTTTACAACAAACTGGTCTAAAACGACTGGTTGTTGCTGGAGGTGTTAGCGCTAACTCTCAAATTCGAGCATTATTAACTGAGATGACTATAAAAGAACAAGCACAAATTTACTTTCCTAGGCTTGAGTTTTGTACAGATAATGGCGCTATGATTGCCTATGCGGGTTGTCAGCGTTTAATGCTTGGCCAGCAACAAGGGCTAGATATTTTTGCAAGACCTCGCTGGCCGATCAGTGAGCTGTATTAAAAACTGAACGTTAGGATTTTTTTATTAATTATTCTTCGCCCGCTAATAGACGTTGAATATTACTCTTATGTCGCCAAAGCAAGAAGAGCATCATGATGATTGATGCCCCGACTATGGAGATGTCGCCCACTATATACCAAGCAAAAATAGGTGATAAAACAGAGGCGATTAATGCAGATGCTGAGGAGATTTTTCCTATTTTATATATAAGCAACCATGTTGCTATAAATGCAAGTCCCAGTAGCCATGAAAAGCCTAGCAACACACCTATGGAAGTTGCAACGCCTTTCCCGCCTTTAAATTTGAAAAATACTGGGTAAAGATGGCCTATGAAAGCGGCAAGCCCAATTATTGCTAATAATAAGGCAGATTCACCTACTATATTTGCGATATAAACAGGAATAAAACCTTTAAGTAAATCGCCCAGCAATGTTATTGCCGCTGCTTTTTTTCCGCCTATGCGCATAACATTAGTGGCGCCTGGATTGCCTGAACCTTGCTCGCGCGGATCAGGTAAGCCCATTAAACGGCAAATTATGATCGCACTTGAAATAGAGCCTATAAGATAAGCCATTGGAACAATCAGCCATTCAATCATATAACATTTTCCTTATTCAGAACTTGTAAGCTGAGCATATTTACCTGATACTTACTGATTATTAAAAATAACACATCATAACCGGAAACAATCATGGACATCATTTTTTTAGGCGGACTTGAAATTGAAACGATCATCGGCATTTACGATTGGGAAAGAGAAACGAAGCAAACGGTTATACTTGATATTGAGATGGCCTTTGATATAAGAAAAGCAGCCGAAACTGATGATATACAATATACGTTAGATTATAAAGCGGTCTCTAAACGAATTATTTCTTTTGTAGAGGGTAGTCAGTTTTTTTTAGTAGAAAAATTAATTACTGAGATTGCAGAGATTATTCTTCATGAATTTGATACGACTTGGGTGCGTATTTCTTTAAATAAAAAAGGCGCAATCAGTGGTGCTAGTGATGTTGGGCTTGTTATTGAAAGAGGGGAAAAATAACCCATGTCTAAGGGTTATATTAGTATAGGCAGTAATATTGACAAGGAGCGATATATTCCAGCGAGTATCAAAGCGCTAAGCCAGTTTTTTGGTAAGCTGATTATTTCAAGTGTTTATAGTTCAGAGTCTGTTGGTTTTACTGGGGATAGCTTTTACAATCTGGTGGTTGGTTTTAACTCTGAACTATCAGTTAAAGAAGTTACTAAGCAATTAAGAAATATTGAATTAGCTAATGGTCGAACTAGAGATAGTCAAAAGTTTTCTTCACGAACTCTTGATCTAGATCTTCTTTTATACGATGAATTAGTGATCAATGATGGTCGATTACAGATACCTCGTGATGAAATTGAATCTTACGCTTTTGTACTTGAACCTTTAGCGGAAATTGCTCCTCACTTAAAGCATCCTATTAATGGTTTAAGTTATGCTGAACTCTGGAATAAATTTGATAAAACGGATCTTAAACAACAGAAGATTTTTCCCTCTTGGGCTTAATTATCTTAATAGAATAAGGTTCGTCCACCATCAATCGTGAGAATTTGTCCTGTCATATAATCTGCGTCATTGATTAAAAACCAAATAGCCTTGGCAATATCCAAAGTTTCGCCGCATCGTCCTAAAGCGATACGCTGTAAAATATCGTTTTGATCTTTTTCGGGGCTCAGATTGTCAGGCCAGATAATCGCTCCTGGAGCTATTCCATTAACGCGTACCATTGGAGCTAATTCTTTTGCGAGCACTTTGGTCATAGCGTGCAAGCCGGCTTTAGCAATACTGTAGACAGAATAGCCAGGTAAGCCACGTTCAGCATGAATATCAACGATGTTAATAATACAGCCTTTATTAAGAGCTAATGTTTTGGATAAAGACTGTGCTAAAAAAAAAGGTGCTTTTAAATTACTACCTAGTAATTCATCCCATTGTTGTTCGGTAACATCAGTGATGGCGGTTGGATAAAAGGATGAAGCGTTATTGATTAATACATCAATACCGCCCCATGCTAAACAAGCAGCTTGGGCCAATGCAGAACGCTCTTCTTCAATGAGAAGATCAGCCTGCATAATGAACGAAGAATTAATTCGTTTTAAATTGAATTGATTTGAAAGTTCAATAGCTTCAGCTTCTGCTGATCTGTAGTGCAGGAAAACATTACAGCCCTGTTCATGTAAATGTTTAGCGCAGTCAGCGCCAATGCGTTTTCCTGCGCCGGTAATTAATACATTTTTTTGCATGTCGATACCTCCTTAAAATATTAAAGCAATGTAAGTCTTATCCAGAGAAGATCACATCAAATTTTTGCATTAATTCGTTTACTTCCTTTCGTGCGATGAGCTGTACTGGCAAACATAAATCATCTGCGCTTAGTCCTCGTTCTTGCAACGATTCATTTTCAGTATAAATGTCTTTAACATCATAAATTTCTAGAGCAGAAAAAATAGAGGCAATATCTTTCATGCCGTATTTTTCAGGATATTGGTGTTTTTTTAACTGAAAAACACTGTCTTCAAGCAATAATATACTTACGGCCTGATCGAAAGCTGCAGTTGTTAAAATAATATCGAGCATTTCTTGCGCATAAGCACCGCTGTGCGCAGCTTTACGTAAGATAAATAAATAACGTTTACTCAAGGTTCATCCAAATACTATCAATCGATCAGTCACTAATGTTGCTTCAACCAGTTGGCCTAAGCCAGAAATACGAAAACCAGTTGCTAAGTCATTATCTTGTTTACTTTGCCTGCTTGCTTCATCAGTATGCAGTAAGCCGCGTCGTTGTGCGGCAGAAATACACACGACTAAATCGACATTATATTGTTGAGCTAACTCACTCCATAGTTTGGTGAGTTGCTGCTCATCATCAGGCGGTGTTATATGTTTGAAAGCATGATAGATGCCGTCATGATAAAAAAACACCCGAAATACTTCGTGGCCTTGTGCTAAAGCAGTCTTAATAAAATGATAGGCGGTCTGTCCTGCGTTACAGTGGCTAGGACTGGAATTGACCTGTATAGCAAATTTCATCGTAAGATGGCAATTCTTAGGTAGGGTTTATGTGAGATGTTTTATAATAACATACGATAAGTAACCTCTAAGCGCTATCAATAAGTTATGTTTGTTTTTTTTGTTTCGTAAGCTGTTGATTTTTAGTTTGGCTACCACACATCGGGATGACTAATCCTACGCATATTGAGTTATCACTAGTAATCTGAGATCCCATGTTTAAACGTTCTGCAATTATTTTGGCCATAAGTCTTGTTCTATTTCCTGTGTTACCACACGCTGTTGAGATTAATAAAATAGAATTGCCGGATATGGGCGATTCTTCAGGTACCTTAATATCTCCCGCGGAAGAAAAGGAGTTTGGCGAAGAGTTTTTTAGAAGCTTGCATTCACAAATTACTATTAATGAAGATGCGGAAATCCAAGAGTATATTCAATCAATGGGGAGAAAGTTAGCGGCTAATAGTGACAATCCTAGTCACCCGTTTCATTTTTTTGTGGTCATGGAAAATGATATTAACGCTTTTGCAGGTCCCGGTGGTTATATTGGCGTTAACTCAGGATTAATTTTAATAACGGAAGCTGAAAGTGAGCTAGCATCAGTTGTTGCGCATGAAATTTCACATATTACCCAGCGACATTTATTTAGAGCTGCCGAGGCTTCAAGTCGATTATCTATTCCAACTGCGGCGGGCATGTTAGGCGCAATATTGTTAGGTACACGTTCTGCAGCCATGGGGCAAGCAGCCATTATGGCGATAATGGGTGGTAGCGTGCAATTTCAGATCAATTTTACTCGTGAGAACGAAGCTGAAGCGGATCGTGTTGGAATGCAAACCTTGGCGGCCACGCATTTTGATCCACGCAGTATGCCGACTTTTTTTGAGCGACTTCAGCAAGCTACTCGATTTGCAGGGCAGGGTGTACCTGAGTTTTTAAGGACTCACCCTGTTACTGAGTCGCGTATTTCAGATACTCGTGGACGTGCAGAGACGTATCCTTATAAACAATATCCAGATTCGTTGGCCTATCAGTTAACTAAAGCCAAGATTCGTATTATAACGACAGCTGATCCTATTTATTTAGAACAATACTATCGTTCCAGATTAAGCCAAGGTACTTCGGAGCAGCGTACAGTTGCTCTTTATGGTTTAGGTATGTTTTTGCTAAAGACCGAAAAGTTCAAAGAAGCAGAAACAATTTTTCAAGGCTTAACTAAGCAATATCCCGAGCAACCACAATATTCCTCTGCGCTTGCTAAGACTGCTTTAGACGCTAGAGATTTTAATACGGCGGTGTTACGTTATCAAAAGCTAACTGAACAGTTCCCAGATAATTCGGCTATTAAGCTAGAATTTATTAATGCCTTGTTAAAAGTAGATAAAGCCGATTTGGCCAGAAAATACTTGCTCGCTTTAAGTCCAGAGGAGCAACAAATGACCATTTATTGGGGATTGTTGGCTGAAGCGTATAACAAAAATAATCAACCCGCTGAATCTCATCGGTATCTGGCGGAATATTACTTTGCCATGGGGCAAACTAGGGATGCTATTTATCAAATTCGTTTAGCCTTAGAATCAAAAGGATTGAGCTTTCAGTTATCTTCTATATTAAGCGATCGCCTCAACTTCTTTCAAAATCAAGAGCAAGAAGCAAAAGCGAATCGCTAATAGCTTCAGTGATGCTGATTATTTATTAAGATTGACTGCTTTTTGTAGACCATTGATAAACTTTCGCCCTAAGCTAATACTGGGTATTTCAATGAAATAGTAAGATAACAAAGAGAGTAGCTGAACGCTTATTACTGTTAACAACCAAGCGCCCAGCCAAAGCCAGAGGTGGTTGGTGCTAAATAGCTCTAGCCGAGTTAATAGATAAGGGGTAAGGCATAGCAAAATCAACATGTGGATTAAATACGCGCTATAAGATACTTTGCCTAACTGTCGCAATATCGGCCGCTCTAAAAAACTTTGAGTTCGATGAGAGCTTAATGTGTAAATAATAATGAGCCCTGCGCCTAAGCCTGTCACAATCCACATAAAGGTTTCGCCAAATACATGCGCGGTGGTACTAATAGCAGTATAAAAAAGCAAACCTAGTAGCAGAATAAATCGACGTAACCAAGGTTTAGGCATTAAGTAATTAGCCATCACCATATAATAACGAGCAATTAATAAACCCAAGGCAAAATGCAGCAAAAACGGTGACACGCCTAGCAAGAATACGGCAATCACAGAGAATAAACCTAGCCATAATGATCCCTGTTTCGCCAGTAACAAGCCTATGGGCAATAATAGCGACAATACTAATTCAATGGTTAAGGTCCACGCTTGTGGCAACAAAACAACCATCGCCGGCAAACTCAATAAAAAACTTTCCCGGAGCATCGCTATCGGCGTTAAGGCGTGATTACGCCACATATGAACGATCCATTCTGTGGGCGGTAGTGCCGTTTTTAATAGTGGACTATTTACAGTATGCCAATAAAAAGCAGCACTGATCAGTAAAATGACCGCATAAGGCAACCAAATTCTAAAAAGGCGGCCTGTCATATAAGGCATCAGCTTAAAACTATTCAAATCTGCTTGATGCCCTAAGCGAAAGTATTTAAGCGAGAGCACCAAGCCACTTAACACAAAAAACATTGATACAGCTGCGCTACCATCCCACCAAATATGCAGCGGAGTTAAATCTAATAGGTCTTTACAAAAGCTATTTTCACAAGGCAAATCATACGCGGTGACAAAATGGTCATTAATGACCGTAAAAGCGGCAAGACCCCTAATGGAATCCAAATAAGTGATATGTGTTTTAGCGGGCGAAGGCATTAGATAGAAGACTAATTTAAAAAGATGAAGTAACAAAAGTCTTATAAGTTTCATAGAAAAGCGGGGAGCTTTCTAGGCAATAGAGCCCATAGTTGAAGCTTATAAAACGATTGTGTTTTCTTTAATACATGAGTATTGGGTTACTTAAGATAGTTTCTTATACTTTAAGCGATGTGGCGTGTCAGCGTCACTGCCCAATCGGCGATGACGGTCGGCTTCATAATCTTCATAATTGCCTTCAAACCAAACAACTTGGCTATCACCTTCAAAAGCTAGGATGTGAGTAGCGATTCTATCCAAAAACCAACGGTCATGCGAAATAACCACCGCGCAACCAGGAAATGCTAGCAAGGCATCTTCTAAGGCGCGCAAGGTTTCAACATCCAAATCATTGGTAGGTTCATCGAGTAACAGCACATTGCCGCCCGATTTTAATAATTTGGCCATGTGTACGCGATTACGTTCACCACCTGATAGATCGCCAATACGCTTGCCTTGATCTGCGCCTTTAAAATTAAAGCGGCCTACATAAGCGCGTGAAGGTGTTTCATATTTGCCGACTGTGATTAAATCTAGGCCATCTGAAATTTCTTCAAAGACGGTTTTCTTGGGATCAAGATCGTCGCGCAACTGATCTACATAGGCCAGCTCAACGGTTTGCCCTAAGTTTAAAGTGCCAGAATCCGGCTGTTCAAGTCCTGCCATCATACGAAATAGTGTAGTTTTACCTGCACCGTTAGGGCCGATAATACCAACGATACCGCCAGGTGGAAGTTTGAAGGTTAAGTCATTGACCAGCAATTTGTCGCCAAAGGCTTTGCTAATGTTCTCGGCTTCAATAACCACATCACCCAAACGAGGGCCGGGTGGTATATATATTTCTTGAGTTTCATTGCGTTTTTGCACATCAGAAGACGATAACTCGTCAAAACGCGCCAAACGAGCTTTACTTTTAGCATGTCGGCCTTTGGGATTAGAGCGCACCCATTCCAATTCTTCTTTCATGGCTTTTTGGCGAGAAGATTCTTGCTTTTCTTCTTGCAATAAGCGGTTACCTTTTTGCTCTAGCCAACTAGAGTAATTGCCTTCCCATGGTATACCTGAGCCTCTGTCTAGCTCCAATATCCAGCCGGCTACATTATCTAAGAAATAACGATCATGGGTAACTGCAACTACAGTGCCTGGGTAATCATGCAAAAAGCGTTCTAACCAAGCGACCGATTCAGCATCTAAATGGTTGGTGGGTTCGTCTAACAACAACATGTCGGGGTTAGATAATAACAATCGACATAATGCCACTCGGCGTTTTTCACCACCTGATAAAGTAGTAACATCAGCATCCCAATCGGGCAGACGCAAAGCATCGGCAGCCACTTCCAGTCTACGATCTAAATTATGTCCATCACAGGCATTAATAATATCTTCAAGACGTGCTTGATCGGCAGCCAATTTATCAAAATCGGCATCAGGATCAGCATAAGCGGCATATACCGCATCCAATTGAGCTAAAGCATCTTTAACTTCAGCGACGGCCTCTTCAACATTACCGCGTACTGTTTTGTTTGGATCTAATTGCGGTTCTTGGGGTAGATAACCAATATTGATGCCTTTTTGCGGAATAGCTTCGCCTTCAATTTCCTTATCCAGACCTGCCATAATGCGCAGCAGGGTTGATTTTCCTGAACCATTTAAGCCCAAAACACCAATCTTAGCGCCGGGAAAAAAAGATAGTGAGATATCTTTAAGGATATATTTTTTGGGCGGTACAATCTTGCCGACCCGATTCATTGAATAAATGTATTGTGCCATGATGTTTGTTCAGCTGATTAAGGTTAAAGTGCAAATATCGCGATTCGAGCTATTATTTTACGATATTTCACAATGATTAAGCATTGATTAGCGCGGGCCTTTTTTTGCTTTAGGTCGATTGCTTTTATCGCCGGGTCTTGGTTTTTCCGTGCGCGTAGTTCCTTTGGCCGCCGGCTTTTTAGTATGCCGAAGATCTTTTTTACCTGTGGTTTTATGAGGAGCATGTTTTTTAGGCGCATCAATGACTTTTAAGGATACCGGTTCATAACCCGTATCTTCAATACGCGGAATTTGGCGCTTTAATAGCTTTTCAATTTCTATCAACATCCAAGATTCTTCAGGGCAAACTAAAGAGATAGCTACACCACTAGAACCTGCGCGCCCAGTACGACCGATACGGTGTATATAATCTTCTGGTACTTGTGGCACATCGTAATTGATCACATGGGGTAAGTCTTCAATATCTAAACCACGCGCAGCAATATCTGTGGCGACTAATACCGATACTTTGCCTGTTTTAAAATATTCTAAGGCTTTATTTCTAGCACCTTGAGTTTTATCACCATGCAAGGCAACGGAACGAATGCCATCTTCAATCAGTTGTTTTTCTAAGCGGTCAGCACCATGTTTGGTGCGTACAAAAACCAATACTTGTTTCCAATTATTACTACCTATTAAATAAGACAGTAGTTCGCGTTTATATTCACGGCCTATACCGTAAACTAATTCCGATACATTCTCAGCGGTGGCATTTTGTTTAGCCACTTCAACTTCAACTGGGTTATGTAATACCGATGCGGCTAAGGCTTTAATCGCATTGGGTACCGTTGCTGAAAATAATAAGGTTTGTCGTTGTTTAGGCAAAAGTGCCATGACTTGCTTAACATCTGGCATAAAGCCCATATCCAACATACGATCAGCTTCATCTAAAACTAACATTTCTATGTTGGCCAGACTCACATTACGTTGCTTAATGTGATCAATCAAACGACCAGGTGTCGCGACGACAATATCACAGCCTCTACGTAACTGACGGGTTTGTATGCCGACACTGGCGCCACCTACAATAGGCTCTACCTGCAAAGATAAATATTTGCCATAGCTTAAGACACTTTCATAAACTTGAGCTGCTAGTTCGCGCGTAGGCACTAATATCAAGGCCCGAACACGACGCGGTTTTTGATGAGGATCACTGTTTGCTGCTAAGCGTTGCAACAAGGGTAAGGTAAAACTAGCCGTTTTGCCTGTTCCAGTTTGTGCACCGGCTAAAACATCACGACCCGCTAAAATGAGTGGAATGGCTTTTTCTTGTACGGGAGTGGGTAGCGTATAACCTTGATCGGCAACGGCCTGTAGGAGCTCATCGGTTAAACCGAGCTTTGCGAATGTCATTAAAAACCTCTGAAAAAATAAAACGAGTGTATATAAGCTGAGTGCGGACTAAGAAATGAGGGTGCTTACTAAAAATATGAAATAATGTAAACTAAACACTAAGCAGTCAATGAATGTAACACAATTATTTTGCAATGCGGATGATTTTCGGGTTTTATTGCAAAGTTTGCAAGCCAGGGTCTCAGTCTGTCATCAGTAGGTCATTTAAATAGAGTACTTTTTGAAGCTATGGAGCGTCCCGATACATCTACCATGTAGACGTCAAAATAAAATCTACGTAACGATAAACCCTAACGAAACCTATATACTATGACTCAAAATCCTATTGTATTAAAAGAGCTGACTCCTCCTATTAAAGTCTTATTTACCGGTTATCTTTGTACTGTGGGCATAGGCTATTTGTTTGCACTCATTCAAATCTTATTTACTCACGGTATGGCTGATGGCAAATTTGGCTTATCTGTAGATGATATTGTTTACAGTTATTACGGTAACCGCTCTGGAACGGTACTGGAGCAAAAGCTAAACGGTACTATGAAAGATAATGCCCCAGAACATGAGCGTTTTAAGCTAATGGAATGGGTTAGGTCAGGTGCCGATGCTGAAGAATACAAAGAGGACGGTATCGAAAAAATAATCCAAACACGTTGCGTGATGTGTCATAACAAAGAAGCTTCTGGTTTGCCTGACTTTACTTCGCTTAAGGGCTTAAGTGCTTATACGGCTCAAGATACAGGTGCTACCTTCGCATCATTGACACGGGTTTCACATGTCCATATGTTTGGCATCAGTTTTATCTTTATGTTTGTTGGACTTATCTTTAGTTTTTCTGAAACCACGACCAATCAATATAAATGTATTGCCATAGGTATGCCTTATGTATTTTTGGTGGCGGATATTCTGTCATGGTGGCTCACAAAAATTCATCCGATGTTTGCTTGGTTGGTTATTTTAGCCGGCATGGGCATGGCTGTTTCGTTTATATTTATGTGGGCGACTTCGCTATTAGAAATGTGGCTGTTTACACCTGTTTTCATTAACGGCCTGGATTCTCGCTATCTGAAATGGCGCGATAGCACCGAGGACTCTGCTGTTGATAAGTTATGGCTGCTGGTAAAGGCACTACCTAGCAAAATAAAACCGGTTAGCGTATTGATAATTGATCTATGGTTACAACATGTTTGGCCTGTTATTGTCGGATATTTTAAAAAATAACGGCTAGCGAGTGAGTCGGGTTAATTTCAACCCGACTATATGCTTTATTTCCTATCTACACATAAGACATGACTGAACGGTTTTCCTCGCACCTTATAGAATCAGCATTAAGTCACTGTAAGCCTCCTAAACATATTTATATAGGCTACAGTGGTGGCGTTGATTCGCATGTATTACTGCATTTATGTGCCGCTAATCTTAAGCTTAAACCACTAATCACCGCTGTTTATGTGCATCATGGTTTACAGTTAGTGGCTGATGACTGGGCAAAGCATTGCCAGAAAACGGCAAGCTTATTAGGTGTTCATTGTCAGGTGTTACGCGTAGATGCTAAGCCCATGCTAGGAGAGAGCCCTGAAGAGGCGGCCAGAAATGCCCGTTACTCGGCACTCAAGACCTTAATGAATAGTGATGATGTGTTGCTGGTTGCGCAACATCGAGATGATCAATTAGAAACGGTTTTATTACAATTGCTACGAGGTGGTGGTCTACGTGGTTTATCGGCGATGCCTGAAAACACTGCTTTCGGCCTAGGTCGCTTATTGAGGCCGCTACTCAATGTCGCAAAACCCGCTATTGATGTTTATGCACGAATTCATGGCTTAAGTTGGGTAGAAGATCCCAGCAATCAAAGTCATGACTATGATCGAAATTATCTGCGTAACGCCATACTGCCGTTGTTAAAGCAGCGTTGGCCCGCCTGTGATAAAACCGTGGCGAGATCAGCGCGCCATTGTGCCGATGCTCAAGTCGTTATATCAGCAGTTTCTGAACAATTGTTTTTGCAAGTGTTTAACAGCCACGACCAAACCCTGTTTATTAGCCAGTTAACGGCTTGCCCAGCACATGAGCAAGCACTCATTATTCGACACTGGTTCAAACACCTGAAGTTGAAAATGCCCTCGTCAGCATTTATTGCAAGAGTGCAGTCTGAGATATTAAACGCTAGGCTGGATAGTGATCCTATCGTAGCTAGGCAGCATTATTGTGTAAGGCGTTATCGCGATAAATTATATTGCTTGCCCAGTTTGGTTCCGGCTCAATTTGAAGCGGTAACTTGGCTTACAGGACAGCCATCACTAACGCTAAGTAATAAGAAAACTTTAACTTGGCTACCGTCTTCAACAGGCATTAATCGCTCACTATGGCAAGATGCTACTATTAAAGTCTGCATTAGGCATGGGGGTGAAAAAATACGATTGCCAGGACGTAGCGGACACCACACTCTGAAAAAGTTATTTCAAGAGGCCGATATTCCGACATGGGAGCGAGAAACTTTGCCACTGATATATTTAGATGGGCAGTTAGCTGCGGTGGCTGATTTATGGATTAGCGCTGATTTTTATAGTGAAGAAGTTGATAATTGCCTGACATTACGACTACTCAAGTCCTCTTGAGTCATAAACGATTGCGTATTTTAAATTAAAACAGTACAAAACTTGAAGTGCTGAGCTTCAGCTATTGCTTTGTAAAACAGCTAAAGCAGTTTTACTTCAAACCCACAGATGACTTAACTGTGAGCTGTGACTCTTCGAGTTGAAATGCTATTGCTAGGGTTAAATTTTGAAAATGAATACATCAAAATCAGCGAGTCCAGCAAGGTCAGAAAACATTATTATGTTCTTAAGCTTGCTAGGTATCAGTAGCTATTTGCTACTACTTGGTTTGGACCAAGGTCGTGACATCTATAAGCTATCACTAGAAGGTGATTTAAGCTCAGCGCTTGCTAGACTTTATCAAGGCGAGCTACAGTTTTCATTTAGTTTAATGCAGCTGCCTTTGTTGGCTGTGTTGATCTTATGCGGTCTTCCATTACTTTATAAAATGACTGTAAGAGTCTGCCAGGGTGATTTTGGTGCTGACTTACTAGCAGGCCTATCTATCGTTACCTCGTTGTTATTACATGAATACCTAGCCGGCAGCTTAGTGGTATTAATGCTGTCTAGCGGCGTAGCGCTGGAAAGCTATGCGGTGCGCAAAGCCTCTTCTGTACTAGATGCATTAGCAAAGCGTATGCCGTCTATCGCTCATCGAAAGCTAGATAAACAGCTCATTGATATCAGTATAGAGCAGGTTAATATTGGCGATAGCTTATTAATCTTACCGCACGAAATCTGTCCGGTTGATGGTACGGTCACTGACGGCTCAGGGACTATGGATGAGTCTTTTTTAACCGGCGAACCCTATAGCATGTCCAAAACTAACGGATCGCAGGTCATATCCGGTGCTATTAATGGAGACGCGGCCTTAACCATACGCGCGGATAAATTAGCTATCGATTCGCGTTATGCCAAAATCATGACTGTGATGCGCTCCTCAGAACAGTATCGCCCTAATATTAGGCGCTTAGGTGATCAATTGGGTGCGTTATACACACCTATCGCAGTCATATTAGCTTTAACGGCTTGGGCCGTTAGTGGTGATGTAGTCAGGTTCTTAGCGGTATTGGTGGTCGCAACACCTTGTCCTTTGTTAATTGGCATCCCGGTGACCATTATTAGTTCTATTTCACTGGCCGCGCGGCGAGAAATTATCATTAAAAACCCTGCCATATTGGAAACCATAGGGACTTGTCGTACGGCTATTTTTGATAAAACCGGCACGCTGACTTATGGTAGGCCGGTGCTGACAGCAATAATCCCAGCAAGCTCTTATCAAGAACAACAGCTATTAACCTTAATAGCCAGTTTAGAACGTTATTCTAAACATCCGCTATCCAGCGCCATACTTCAAGCCGCAGAACTAGCTAATTTATCGCTATTAAGTGTTACAGAAATGACAGAATTACCTGGTGCAGGCCTTAAAGGTCAGGTATCAGGATTTCAGTTGCAGATTACCAGCCGTAAGAAATTGGCTGAGCAGCACCCAGACCAGAATGATCTGCTACCCCCTATGTCTGGTGGATTAGAATGTATCGTCTTGATTGACGATCACTATGCAGCGACCTTGCAATTTAGAGATGAAGTGCGCTCAGATAGCTCATCTTTTATTAATCATTTAGGGCCGAATCATCTGTTTGATAAAGTTATGCTGGTATCGGGCGATAGAGAATCAGAAGTCCGTTATTTAGCTGAAAAAGTCGGCATTAAAGATGTGTTTTTTAATCAAAGTCCTGAGCAAAAATTGGACTTAGTGCGCGCAGAAACTAAAGCCGCAAAAACTATCTTTCTGGGTGACGGTATCAATGATGCACCGTCATTAACTGCAGCGACCATCGGCATTGCCTTTGGTCAAAACAGCGACATTACCGGCGAAGCCGCAGATGCGGTGATTATGGATAGCTCGTTATTAAAAGTAGATGAGTTATTTCATATCGGCGCAAGAATGCGAAACATCGCCTTACAAAGTGCCGTAGGCGGTATGGCGCTGAGTTTGATCGGCATGGGTTTTGCTGGCTTAGGTTATGTAACACCTGTCGCTGGTGCGGTTATTCAAGAAGTCATAGATGTTCTGGCAGTTTTGAATGCCTTAAGAGCGGCATTGCCGCCTAAGAATTTGTCAGATTTTTAAGAATGATGACCTAGCGTTATAAAAATGATAATCAATATAGCTGAATATTAGGTTAATGATAGTTTAACTAGCAAAGTTCTTGTGTAGATTAATAGTCGATTCATGTTGCTTTGGGTCGCTCTTGATTTTTATTGCAGCATTGCTATGTTGAGAGACAATTATTTCATAATTGAATGAGAGTATTCTTACTGAAACAGCAAACAATTCCTGATTGGAGTAGAGCGTTGTTATCTCAACAGAGATTGCTAGTTGATTGGAATAGATCGTTGCTATTTCAGCAGGGAATACTCCTTGATTAGAATGGATCATTCTATCTCAACTATAAAAGGCTTCCATTTTCGATTTTAATTAGTCGACAGATTCAGTTAACAGAATCTTTTGCCACTCAAACGAGGGCCCCGGATCTAGTTTGCGTCCTGGAGCAATGTCACTATGTCCAGTTATTCGTTGTCTTGATAGTTTAGGGTAGGTGGTTAATAAGCTATCAATAATGATTTTCAGTCTTGAGTATTGTGCAGCGGTGTAAGCGCAAGTTTCAGTACCTTCCAGCTCTATACCTATAGAGAAATCATTGCAGCGCTCTTGCTCGTTATAGCTAGATTGCCCTGCATGCCAAGCACGTTTGTTAAACGCTACATATTGCACGCAGTCACCATCACGTTTAATTAATAAGTGCGCCGATACTTTGAGCTGATGTATTTCCTTAAAATAAGGGTGGTCGTCTGGATTAAGTGTGTTACAAAATAACTGATCTATGTAAGGTGTATCAAACTCACCGGGCGGCAGACTAATGCAATGTATGACTACTAATGAAATGTCGCTAGCATCTGGGCGGTCATCACAATTAGGTGAGGGTATTTTAATGGCATCAGTTAGCCAATGCTGAAGGATAGGCATAAGTTTTAATCACCGAAAAAACGCAAATGAAATCATATTGAGATAAAATACAGTCTTTATTAGTTTGGTATTAATACAATTATTTATTTCATCAAGAGTAAGCATGATTCATTCTTTAAAAGCACCGACCAAGAGTATAGCAATATGAGTAGTTTAGTAGTTAAGCGTTTTGTTAAGTTAGTTATTATTGCAATGCTTGCTGGGTGTGTCAGTAACCCAGAGAAAATTGCTGTTGATTCAGTGCCTAGTAGTCTTTCGCAAATTCAGGCGCCGGCAGTTGATAGCGAGGCAGCATCTAGTTTAGCGAAAGTGCCTAATGGCGATCATTATGCAGCAAAACAAGTAACCGGTACTTATGCTAATTCAATTGCACTGCAAAATTTTATTTCGCGTATGGTGCATAAGCAAGGCTTTTCAGTAAGTTATTTAAATGGTTTGTTTTCGCAAGCTAATCGTCTTGATTCAGTGATCCGTTTGGAAAATCCTGCGCCTCCAGTTTCTGGACCTACCAAACCTGCTATAGGTAGTTGGACACGTTATCGCGATAAATTTATGACCGAAGCGCATATCAATAATGGTGTGGAGTTTTGGCGTAATAATGCTGAAGCTATTCAAAAAGCCAGCACGACTTATGGCGTTGATCCAGAATATATTGTCGGTATTATTGGCGTTGAAACTTATTTTGGTAAGAATTTTGGCAAAACGAATATTTTAGATGCTTTAACGACCTTATCGTTTGATACGGTTAGGCGTTCTAATTATTTTATGTCCGAGCTGGAGAGTTTTTTACTGATGGCGCGTGATGAAGGCTTTGATCCTAGGCAACCACAAGGTTCTTGGGCAGGCGCAATGGGCTATGGTCAATTTATGCCTAGTAACTTTCGTACCTTAGCGGTTGATTTTAATAATGATGGTCGTCGTGATTTATGGCAGGCAAAAGATGCCATAGGGAGTGTCGCTAATTATTTTGCACATAGCGGCTGGCAATTACATAATCCTGTGACTAAGCGTTCAAATCCAGAAACTGATGCGGGAGTTATTGAGCTAAGTACTTATGTAGGTAGTGAGTTTTGGCGTATCTATCCAAATTTTAGTGTGATTAAGAAATATAACAATAGTAATAAATATGCAATGGCTGTGCATCAGTTAGCTCAGGGTATTAAACAACGTTATATGCAAGTTGTTGCGCTACAAAATAATTAAATGGAATATTTAGAATGCGTTAGCGAAAGTCCTCATTAACTTGGCGCTATTAGTACAGCTATGTCTATGTGATAATGAAGCCATTAGTTTAGATAGTTAATATATTTTGAATCAACAGGGCAATAATAATGGATGAGAACAAAAAGAAGGCATTAGGCGCAGCTCTGATGCAGATTGAGAAGCAGTTTGGTAAAGGCTCAGTCATGCGCATGGGTGATGTAACCGCTTCTCGTGATATTGATGTCGTATCTACCGGCTCTTTGGGATTAGATATTGCTCTGGGTTGTGGTGGTTTACCGCGTGGTCGTGTCATTGAAATTTATGGCCCTGAATCATCAGGTAAAACGACCTTAACCTTACAAGTTATTGCCGAGATGCAGAAATTAGGTGGCACAGCCGCTTTTGTTGATGCAGAACATGCTTTGGATCCAGGTTATGCTGAAAAGATTGGCGTTAATGTTGATGAATTGCTGGTTTCGCAACCTGATACTGGCGAACAAGCCTTAGAAATAACCGATATGCTAGTGCGCTCAGGTGCAGTTGATGTCATTGTTATTGATTCGGTTGCTGCATTAACGCCTAAAGCTGAAATTGAAGGCGATATGGGCGATTCCCATATGGGCTTGCAAGCGCGCTTGATGTCACAGGCTTTAAGAAAACTAACCGGTAATATTAAACGCTCCAATACTCTCGTTATTTTTATTAACCAGATACGTATGAAAATTGGCGTGATGTTCGGTAGTCCTGAAACCACTACCGGCGGTAATGCGCTTAAGTTTTATGCTTCAGTTCGATTGGATATTCGTCGCATTGGTGCGGTAAAAAAAGGTGATGAAATTATCGGTAATGAAACCCGAGTAAAGGTCGTTAAAAACAAAGTCGCGCCGCCTTTTAGACAAGCTGAGTTTGAGATTTTGTACGGCGAAGGCATTTCCTTTTTAGGTGAAGTAGTTGATTTGGGTGTGACCTATGGCTTTATTCAAAAAGCCGGTTCTTGGTATAGCTACGGGGATGATAAAATCGGCCAAGGCAAAGAAAATGTAAAGCTGTTCTTAAAAGAAAATCCTGAAAAAGCTAAAGAAATTGAAGCTAAAATAAGAGCAGAAGCGTTCAAGAAGGTTGCGCCTGTCACTGAAGTTCCTGAGGATGATATTTAAGATCAGAGACTTTTTTTGTTTTTTTCTCTAGTATGAATGAAGACCAAGCGATACAAAGTAGTGACCTAAAGTCCATCAAAGACTATTGCTTGAGCTTGTTAGTGCGTAGGGAGCATAGCCAAAAAGAATTGCTTAATAAATCATTGCTAAAGGGTTGGGGCAGTGATGATATAGTCATTGTTATTGATGAGTTGGCTGTGCAAGGTTGGCAAAGTGATACCCGTTATGCGGAAAGCTTTACCAGATACCGTATTAATAAAGGCTATGGCCCAGTTTGGATTAGCTATGAGCTTCGTAAAAATAACATTGATGGTTTTAATGTTGGTGATGTTGCTCAGCAAACAGTAGGTAGTTGGATGGATCTTCTGGAGCAGGTTTATAGTAAAAAATATAAACAAGCTTCAGTATTAGATCGAAATGAATGGGCAAAACGCAGTCGGTTTTTAATGCAACGCGGTTTTTCCAGCACGATGATAAGTACTTTATTTGATCATTTAAATATTAAATTCTAGGGTGCACTTAAAGCATCTTTTTAAAATCACAGATACCATGAAAAAAATGACTAGCGCTGAGTTGCGCACCGCCTTTTTGGAGTTCTTTCATCAACGCGGACATTCAATTGAGCCTTCAAGCTCATTGGTTCCGGGAAATGACCCGACTTTATTATTTACTAATGCCGGCATGGTGCAGTTCAAGGACGTATTTTTAGGTCGGGAACAGCGCGATTTCAATAAGGCAGTGACTTCGCAGCGTTGTGTTAGAGCGGGCGGTAAGCATAATGATTTAGAGAATGTGGGTTATACCGCAAGACATCATACTTTTTTTGAAATGCTGGGTAATTTCAGCTTTGGCGATTACTTTAAAAAAGACGCCATTCATTATGCGTGGGATTTTTTAACTAAAGAATTAGGCATCCCCGCTGAGAAATTATGGGTCACGGTTTTTGATGAAGATCCTGAAGCCGAAGCTATCTGGATTAATGAAGTAGGCGTATCTCCAAATCGATTATCAAGAATAGGCGCAAAGGATAATTTTTGGTCAATGGGTGATGTAGGTCCCTGTGGTCCTTGTACTGAAATATTCTATGATCATGGCGAGGATATTCCTGGCGGTCCTCCGGGTACCCCAGAAGAAGACGGTGATAGATATATTGAAGTCTGGAATCTGGTATTTATGCAATATGACCGTGCTGCGGATGGTACTTTAACGCCACTGCCTAAGCCGTCTGTTGATACTGGTATGGGGTTAGAGCGAATTAGCGCCGTATTGCAAGGTGTGCATAACAATTATGAAATTGATTTATTTCAACCCGTATTAAAAGCTGCGGCAGAATTGGTGGGTACAACCGATTTAACGCTAAGTTCTTTACGAGTCATTGCCGATCACATTCGGTCTTGTTCCTTTATGGTGGCTGATGGCGTCATGCCTTCTAATGAAGGTAGAGGTTATGTGTTACGTCGGATTATTCGCCGTGCTATTCGCCACGGTTATCGTCTCGGTATTCATGGGGTTTTCTTTTATAAATTGGTAGCGCCGCTAGCCATAGAAATGGGCGTGGCTTTTCCTGAGCTTAAGGCCGCACAAGCAAACGTTGAGCGAATCTTAAAGAAAGAAGAAGAACGTTTTGCAGAAACACTAGGGCAAGGTATGAAAATACTGGAAGCTTGTGTCGCTAAAATGCAAGGCACAGTCATTCCTGGCGAAACAGTCTTCCAACTTTATGATACGTATGGCTTCCCCGTTGATTTAACCGCTGATTTTGCTCGTGAAAACCAGCTGACAGTAGATCATGCTGGCTTTGAAGTCGCTATGAACGCACAGCGAGAAAGAGCGCGCTCTGCTAGCAGTTTTGGTGCGGATTATGATCAAGATATCAAACTAGATAGTCAGACTGAATTTACTGGTTACGAGCATTTGGATGATCAAGTGCAGATTGTCGCTTTATATAAACAGGGGCAGTCGGTCGATAGTTTATTAGCTGGTGAAGAAGGCTTAGTCGTTTTAGATAAAACACCTTTCTATGCTGAGTCCGGTGGTCAAATTGGCGATAGCGGACAAATTACTGCGACAAATGCTGTGTTTGATGTCAAGGATACTCAAAAGCAAGCAGGTACATTGTTTTTACATAAAGGTAAGGTGCTGTCAGGCACTTTGACTACAGGACAAGCATGCACCGCTAGTGTTAACAAAGTAGATAGAGTTGCCACCGAGCTCAATCATTCAGCTACACATTTATTACATGCGGCTTTAAGACAGACTTTAGGTGAGCATGTCAGTCAAAAAGGTTCTTTGGTCAATACTGAACGTTTACGCTTTGACTTTGCCCATTTTGAGCCTGTGACGCCAGAAGAAATTGAAGTGCTTGAGCGTCTGGTTAATGAACAAGTCCGGATTAATAATTCGGTAAGCTCAGAAATCATGGCTAAAGAGGATGCCGTGCAAGCCGGTGCTATGGCCTTGTTTGGCGAAAAATATGGCGCTGAAGTTCGGGTATTAAAAATAGGTGAGTTTTCAACTGAGCTTTGTGGTGGTACGCATGTGGTGCGGGCAGGGGACATTGGTTGTTTTAAAATCATCAGTGAAACGGGTGTTGCTGCAGGTGTTAGGCGTATAGAAGCAGTAACCGGAGCAGGCTGTATCGATTGGATAGCTAATCGTGATAAAGCCTTGAATAAAATTGCTGGCTTATTAAAAAGCGCGCCCGAAAAAACAGCTGAAAAAGTCGAACAACTGTTAGAAAAAACTCGCACATTAGAAAAACAACTGGAACGCTTAAACTCAAAACTAGCCAGTTCTGCTGGTGACGAATTGGGTGCTCAGGCAATCGATGTGGCTGGTATCAAAGTATTGGCGGTTAAGCTTGATGGCGTAGAGGCTAAATCTTTGCGTGAGATGGCTGAACAACTGAAAAACAAGTTGGGTAGTTGTGCCATTGTTTTAGCCGTCGTTGAGGGTGAAAAGGTTAATTTAGTAGCTGGTGTCTCTAAAGATAAAATGGCCCATATTAAAGCCGGTGATTTAGTTAATTTTGTTGCCACACAAGTAGGCGGTAAAGGCGGTGGTAAACCGGATTTAGCGATGGCAGGAGGCAATGAGCCTAATAATTTGGATGCCGCATTAGCGGGTGTTTCAGCTTGGGTACAAGAACAGTTGGGATAGTCGCGTAGGTCGGGTGACAGCTTTATCGTCGCCCGACCCACTATTCACATAACACAGTCTTAAGTTGATAATCTGTTTCTAACCTAGCAATGACAGCACAGCCATCAATAAAAATATCATCAGCAATATAGGCCAGAAAAACGGCACAATAATAAATATCCCTAGTAAGGCAAAAAATACTGCGCCTATAAACAGAAATACTCCTACCCCTAAAAATAACAGAACCATTAACAGGCCTGTTATTAACATAATTACTAATACAGTCGGTAGTGCTGCAAAACGTAACCATGGTGTTGCGACCGGTTCACCATTCCACATCAAACTAAATTGTCCTACGTCAGGATGAAACAAATAACTGCCTATTGCGATAGCCAAGCCTACGATGAGTACTTTGGTAATTAATTTGTGATTGCCTTGAGTTTTCATTCCGGCCATTCCTTCAGGGTGATATTAATAAGTTCGTTTAAATATAAACGTATGCGATTGAAGCAATGAATAAGAACACTAACCAAGCAGCAGCTAAGCCTACTGATTTATTTCTTGCCAAAGCCACTGCATATGCGCCTTTTAGTAAATTATTGCTCCCGCTAGCTAAGATAATGGCGGAAACTAAGTCGCTATTCGAAACAATAAATTTACCGCTGAGTAAGGAAAGAATGAAAGGATCAATGTCGGTAAATCCGACAATAATAGCCAGAGATTTAAGGCCGTGACTGCCAAAATTGCTAGTTACATATTGCGTTAAAAAGGCAAATAGCATAAAAAATAACGCAAAGAGTATGGCGGTAGATAATTCTAGCGGGTTTTTTACTTCGCTGATATTTTTAGCTTCAACTGCGTTATTTTTAATAGTGAGTAAGGCAATAATTACCATGATGGATAAAGCAACGGCAAAGCTAAAAGGAACTAATAGCTCTGCTGCAACATGACGATTGAATACAAAAATAATGGCTAACAAACGCAGATACATCATGGTAGTTGCCATAATGAGTGCTGACGAAACTGTACGTGCGGATAAGGCATTCAGGCCATGAGCACGACGAGCAATGACTACGGTGGCCGCGGTGCTGGAATATAATCCACCTAAAAGACCGGTAATTAACATACTGCGGCTTTTAAAAATATAAGTGTTTATCAAGTAACTAAAGTAAGAGAAACCCGATACGATAATCACCGCCAACCATACTCGGTAATAGGTAACGGGTAGCATAGGCGCGATCTGTTGATCAGGTAACAATGGCAGAATGACACTAGAAATAATTAAAAATTTAGCTAAGGTGACGATTTCTTCATTGGCTAGTTGTTCAGAGATGCGATGAATCAGTGGTTTTTCGCCGAGTAATAAAATTAGTACCACAATAAAAAGTACTAAAAACCAATTAGGGAAGATGCTAGCAATAGGGCCTATTAAATAGATCAGTAGCGCAAATAAGGTACTAAACATCGAAAATAATCTTTCTGCCGATAAGCGCCAGTAGAAAACTAATAGTAAAGCACCTAATAGCACTAAGCCTGTAGCAAACAAGAGTCGGCTTGGGTCTAGCGCGTATAAAATAAAGCCTAATAAACCAATAAGTACAAAGGTGCGAGTGCTGCCAAAGTGTAGCTTGTAGTTATTAGTGTAATGGTAGCTGCGAAACTCAAGACCCACTACAAAAGAAAAAGCCACTGTCATAATAAATTGCAACAGCAGGGGCGGAATACCGCTATAAAATTCTATTAACATATGTGCTTTAACTCTGAGATTAAATGATGATAGGTCATTGTTGCTATTTGGTGACTGTAACAATAACACCAAAGAAACTAACTGCCATACTATTAGTAATGATTAGGTCTGTATTAGGCCATTGACGGTTAGTCAGCTGAGCTATATTTATTCATCTCATTGCTAATATCGGATTTTAAAAAGTGACCGTTACAGAGAATTATTTATAGCTCCGTTTTATGGCTAGCCTTAGAAAGGTCTTATATAGGTGCATTAGGGTTTTTCTGGATAAACTAGACTGATCATCAGTATAAATCTGTTACAATTGCGCAATTTAGCATTTCTGGATGGCAATCCTTGCCGTAAGTGCAAAAGCAATAACGCCTTAACCACCTCATTATTTAGTTAAAACATCGTGGATTTAAAACATATCAGAAACTTCTCCATTATCGCGCATATCGATCATGGTAAATCAACACTTGCAGATCGATTTATTCAAATCTGCGGCGGCTTAAGTGCTAGAGAAATGTCAGCACAAGTACTTGATACCATGGATATTGAGAAAGAGCGCGGCATTACCATTAAAGCCCAAAGTGTTACCTTAGACTTTAAAGCAAAAGATGGTGAAACCTATCAGCTTAATTTTATTGATACGCCAGGCCATGTTGATTTTTCTTATGAAGTTTCTAGATCATTAGCTGCTTGTGAAGGCGCGCTATTAGTCGTTGATGCTGCGCAAGGTGTAGAAGCTCAAAGTGTGGCTAATTGTTATACAGCGATAGAGCAGGGACTTGAAGTTGTACCAGTACTGAATAAAATCGATTTGCCGTCTGCCGAGCCTGAGCGCGTATTGGCTGAAATTGAAGAAGTCATTGGTATTTCAGCAGACGAAGCCTTAATGATCAGTGCTAAAACCGGCGTGGGTGTACAGGATGTACTTGAACAATTAGTCATTAAAGTGCCGCCACCGGAAGGCGATATCGATGGTCCTTTGCAAGCATTAATTATTGACTCATGGTTTGATAGTTATTTGGGCGTGGTGTCGTTAGTCAGAATTATGCACGGCAGTATTCGCAAAAAACAAAAGATTACTATTATGTCCACCGGCAAATCATTCATTGCCGAAAAAGTTGGGGTTTTTACACCTAAACGTTTAGAAAAAGATATTTTAAATACTGGTGAAGTGGGTTATGTCGTAGCCGGCATTAAAGATATTTTCGGTGCTCCAGTCGGCGATACCATCACTTGGACAGATAAACCAGCAACAGAACAGCTTACCGGCTTCCAGCGTGTGCAACCCCGTGTTTTTGCTGGCTTGTATCCTGTTAGTTCCGATGATTACGAAGATTTAAGAGAAGCGCTTAATAAATTAAATCTTAATGATGCGGCCTTACAATTTGAACCAGAAACCTCGCAGGCTTTAGGTTTTGGTTTTCGTTGCGGTTTTCTCGGCATGTTGCACATGGAAATTGTGCAAGAGCGTTTAGAAAGAGAATATGACGTCGATTTGATTACTACTGCGCCCACGGTTGTTTATGAAGTCATCACTCAAACCGATCAAATTTTAATGGTTGATAACCCAGCAAAATTACCTGACGGCGGTATTGTTAAAGAAATTCGCGAACCTATCATACGTGCCAATATTTTAGTGCCGCAGATTTATTTGGGCGCAGTTATTTCTTTGTGTATTGAGAAACGCGGCGTACAAAAAGATATGCAGTATGTGGGTAGGCAAGTGTCCTTGCATTATGAAATGCCCTTAAGTGAAGTGGTGTTAGATTTCTTTGATCGATTAAAATCAGTGAGTCGTGGCTTTGCTTCCTTTGATTATGAATTTTTGCGTTTTCAACCGGCAGACTTAGTGAAATTGGATGTACTGATTAATGCCGAAAAAGTCGATGCTTTATCAATTATTGTCCATAGAGATTTAAGCAATAATCGGGGGCGTGATCTAGTAGAAAAAATGAAAGATCTCATTCCAAGGCAAATGTATGAAGTGGCTATACAAGCGGCTATCGGTTCTAAAGTGATCGCGCGTTCTACAGTTAAAGCTATGCGTAAGAATGTTATTGCCAAATGTTACGGTGGCGATATTAGTCGTAAGAAAAAACTACTAGAAAAACAGAAAGCCGGTAAAAAGCGTATGAAACAAGTAGGGAATATTGAAATTCCTCAAGAAGCTTTCTTAGCTGTTTTACAACTTAATAAAGATTAAAGCTTCAGTAAGGTGCAGGATCATGATCTTACTGCTCAATAACTCCAAACATTAGCAATCATTGGATTGCCTCAACATTGTAAATATATTATGGATTTTGATTTTTCGTTTTATTTGTTACTAGCGACTGTAATTACTGGAATTATCTGGGGCAGTTATTTATTATTTCTTAAATCGCAAGGCCAAGCCTTCGATGTGAAACATGAACCCGTATTAGTTGAATATGCACGTTCATTTTTTCCGATAGTATTAATAGTGCTGATGTTAAGGTCTTTTATCGCTGAGCCATTTAGAATACCTTCAGGTTCAATGATGCCCACTTTATTGGTAGGCGATTTTATTCTAGTTAATAAATTTACGTATGGCATTAGATTGCCTGTTATCAATAAAAAAGTAATAGCGATGAACGAGCCGCAGCGCGGCGATATTGTTGTGTTTCGCTTTCCTAAAGAACCTTCTATTGATTATATTAAGCGTGTCATCGGTCTGCCCGGCGATAAGGTGGTTTATAAAAATAAACAGCTGACGGTTAACGATGTACCTGTTAAACAAGTTTCTATGGGACGTTATCAAGGTGTAGGTCAAGGCGAAGATATGACTGGCGCAGAAGAATTACTTGAAGATTTAACGGGCATTGAGCACAGTGTTTTGATTAGAAATGGCATTTCTAGTGTAGAGTTTTCCCATGTTGTACCAGAAGGTAGTTATTTCGTCATGGGCGACAACAGAGATAACAGTAATGACAGTCGTTACTGGGGTTATGTGCCGGAAGCTAACTTAGTCGGTAAAGCCTTCTTTATTTGGATGAGTTGGGATTGGCAAGATAAAGGAATCGGTTTTAGCCGTATCGGCACTGTATTGAAGTGATGAATAAAAGACAGGACTTTGATTTATGTTGATGGTTATTATTAACAAACAAGGACATGGATTTAAAGTGTTAATGAATGATGGCGTGGGGGTAGCGTGATAAAAAAGCCCAATGAGCTATGTAAGAAATTGGGATTAAGCTTTAATAATCCAAATATGTTCACTATGGCATTAACTCATCGTAGCGCAAGTTCTAATAATAATGAACGCTTGGAGTTTCTAGGCGATTCCATTTTAGGCTTCGTGATCGCACAAAAATTATATGAGCTATTTCCAGAAGCGCCCGAAGGCGTTTTAAGCCGACTGCGGGCTAGCTTAGTTAATCAGAGATCATTAGCTGAGTTGGCTAGAAAACATCAAATCGGCGATTATCTATTGCTGGGCTCAGGTGAATTAAAAAGTGGTGGCTTTCGCCGCGATTCAATTTTATCGGATGCCATGGAAGCCATTATGGGTGCCTTATTTAAAGATCAAGGCATAGCCATCTGTCAGCAATGGATAGAGCAATTATTTGCAGAGCAACTAGAAAGCTTGTCATTGGAAAATTGGCAAAAAGATCCAAAAACTCAATTGCAAGAATTAATGCAATCCAAAAAAATGAGCTTACCAGACTATACTTTGATAACCATGTCAGGTTTAGCCCATGAACAAATGTTTAAGGTTAAATGTACCATTTCTTTAATTAAAGATGAGTGCGTAGGAACCGGAATCTCCAGAAAACGAGCTGAGCAATCAGCTGCAGAACTTATGCTCCAACTTTTAAATAAGGAAAATAAATGAATTGTGGTTTTATAGCGCTGATAGGGCGTCCAAATGTCGGTAAGTCAACGCTGATGAATCATTTGCTGAAACAAAAAATCAGCATTACTTCTCGTAAACCGCAAACCACTAGACATCGAATTCTAGGTATTAATACCACTGAAGCTGGACAAGCGATCTATATGGATACGCCAGGTATGCATAATAGTGAAAAACGCGCCTTAAACCGCTATTTAAACCGTACAGCAGAAACCACCTTACTAGGCGTAGATGTCATCGTTTGGTTAATTGATGGTTTGTCTTGGCATGAATATGATGAAGTCATCTTTAAAAAGCTAGAACAAGCCGGTTTACCGGTCATCTTAGCGGTCAATAAAGTCGATAAGGTTAAAGATAAGGATGCTATTTTAGCCTTTTTTGCCGAAGCTCAGCATCGCTTCCCTTTTGAGCATTTAGTACCTATTTCAGCCTTAAAAAGAACGAATCTGGATCAGCTAGAAACCTTAATTATGTCGCTATTGCCTGAAAGCGATTTAATTTATCCAGAAGATCAAGTTACTGATAGGCCAGAGCGTTTTTTAGCTGCTGAAATCGTCAGAGAAAAACTAACTAGACGCTTAGGTGATGAACTGCCTTATGCCTTAACCGTCGAAATTGAACGTTACGAAGAGCTACCGGGTATCACTAAAATCTATGCCATTATCTGGGTCGAACGCTTAACTCAGAAAAACATAGTCATTGGTACTCAAGGTGAAATGCTGAAAAAAGTTGGTACGGATGCACGATTTGATATAGAAAAGCTCATCGCTAAAAAAGTTTATTTACAGCTTTGGGTTAAAGTTAAAAAAGGCTGGTCAGACAGTGAGCGCGCCCTGCAAAGCTTAGGATTTAATGACGGCTAATGTCGTTCATTTACAGCCGGCTTATATATTAAGTCAGCGTCAATACAAAGAAACCAGTTTAATTTTAGATGTATTGACGCGAGACTACGGCAGAGTGTCATTGCTGGCTAAAGGCGTTAGAAAAACAAAATCTAAAACCGCAGGCTTACTACAGCCTTTTATACCTTTAACGCTCTCTTATCTGGGTAAGACGGAGTTAAAAACCTTAACAGACGTTGAGTTAATGCAGGCCTTTAAGCCTTTACCTGGTATGGCTCTGTATTGCGGCTTTTATATCAATGAGTTAGTCGGGTGTTTTTTGCATCAATACGATCCTCATCCTGACGTCTTTACTCATTACCATGACTGTTTAGAGGTATTGATGACAGGGTTAAACGTTGAACAGTCTTTACGTACTTTTGAACTTGATCTAATGGATGCCGTGGGTTTTGGGCTGCAATTAGAATATGACTTTCATACAGACCTAGCACTACAGCCTTTAGCTCACTATCACTTTAAAGTAGAACAAGGCCCGATAGCTGCTTTAAGTGGTCGCTTTGTCGGCAATACTTTATTAGCTATCAAGCGACGAGACTTCACTGATCCACAGGTATTGATAGACGCCAAAATATTGATGCGCACTGTCATTGATGTATATTTGCAAGGTAAGCCCTTAAAAAGCCGAGCCGTTATTCATAACATTATTAATTATTTATAAACATGGAAAAAACGCATATTTTATTGGGCGTCAATATCGATCACGTTGCCACGTTAAGACAAGCAAGAGGCACCTTATATCCAGAGCCCATTCAAGCTGCATTGGTTGCAGAACAAGCTGGCGCAGATGGTATTACTGCACATTTACGTGAGGACAGACGGCATATTCAAGATAGAGATATTATTTTATTAAAAGAATTGATTCATACCCGTTTGAATATGGAAATGGGTGTAACCGATGAAATGGTGGCCATTGCCCTAAAGATTTTGCCTTATGCTTGTTGCTTGGTTCCTGAAAAGCGCGAAGAATTAACCACCGAAGGTGGTTTGGATGTTGCGGGTAATCTAAAGCGTATGCAATGGGCTTGTGATACCTTGAATAATACGGGTATTGAAGTATCGTTGTTTATCGATCCAGAACTGGCACAGATTGATGCCGCCGTCGAAGTTGGCGCATCAGTTGTAGAATTGCATACTGGTTGTTACGCAGATGCTAAAAATCCATTACAACAGCGAGATGAACTAGAGCGCCTCAAGGCGGCAGCCCTTTATGCCCATAGTGCTGGCTTACAGGTTAATGCCGGCCATGGTTTAAACTTTTATAATGTCGCTGCTATCTGTGCCATACCCGAAATTATCGAGCTTAATATCGGTCATTCTATTATTGCTCAAGCCTTGTTTTCAGGATTAGCGCAAACCGTTAAAGATCTCAAGCATGTTATGAGACAGGCAAGGGCAGAGGCTTATTATTTAAATAATACTGAGTGATGAGCTACTACGAGTAGCATAGCTTTGTCGTGTGGATAAAAGCTAGCAACTGATTTTACAAAAGAAAAAAACTATCTCAAAAAATTGATTTTCTAAAACATTGGGTTAAGTTGAAGACATATCTTAATTTACAACCTAAAGGTTAATGTTATGTCTATACCCTCTGATTACAATAAAAACAATGAAGTTATATCACCACTTAATTTAGAAGATACCTTAGCGCCTACAAGCAGCCCAACTAGATCTATATTACTAGGCTTGGCTTTTTTAGCGTTTATTGTCTCAATATTTGCCTTACTACCGATGTTTTTTACCTATTTATCAGAAGGCGATATTAGAGCCCCTTCAGAGTTTCATGCAACGGATAGTGCAATTAAATTAAGTCTTCAAAACTCTTCTTATAGCCATAATCCTGTGGTTTTAGAAAAACAAACCGTTCCACCCAAAAAATATTACAACAAAGTACCGATGGAATAAGCTATTTTATCGTTCACACGCTCAGGAGCTTATCATGAGCGTGTTTATGTTTTTTTACGCACTATAAATCACATAGTGCCAAAACTATTAGACTACTGTTTTTTCTGAGACCCAAACAGCATATGTGCCATTTTTTTTGCTTTAGTTTTTAAATAGGCGGCATTATCATCGTTAGCGATGACTTCTACTGGAATACGTCCTTCGACATTGATGCCTAATTTTTTAAGGTCGTCTATTTTCTTAGGATTGTTAGTTAATAATTTAATTGATTTAACGTGTAGGCTTTCTAAGATTAATGCAGCGATGCTGTATTCTCTCTCATCAGCAAGATATCCTAAGTGTATATTGGCATCTACGGTATCCATGCCTTGGTCTTGTAAATTATAGGCTTGAAGTTTTTTTAATAAGCCTATACCTCGACCTTCTTGGCGTAGATAAATCAAAACACCTGCGCCGGCATTATTAATTAATTCCATAGCCATGGCGAGTTGCTCGCCACAATCACAACGCCTAGAGCTAAGTACGTCACCGGTAAAACATTCGGAATGTATGCGCACAGGAACTTGTTCTTTATTAGAAACATCACCTTTAACTAAGGCTATATGCTCTTTGTCATCAATGTTATTGCTATAATAATGCAAAATAAATTCACCATGCTCTGTAGGCAATGGCGTCTGTACTAAATCTTTTACTTGGGCTTTTACGTCTATCACTAATCCAAAATCCAGGTTTACACTCATGACGGGATGTTGAGTGAGGTTGCTTATTCGTCCTGACTTAAGTGGACGTTTTCGCCTATTTTACATGACAGTTAATAATAATGTTGATGAAGCTTTAGTTTGCACGGTAATATTCGTGAACTATTTTCTTTTAAAGTGCTTTATGAAATCTGATAGTCTTGCTATTAAACAACGATATGATCGTATCGCGCCTTATTTTGATGGGTTGCAAGCTATTATGGAAGGCTTTTTTTACAGGCGCTGGCGTAAGAAATTATGGGCTAAGGTTGATGGTATCCATATTTTGGAAGTGGGCGTTGGTACCGGTAAAAACTTTGATTATTATCCTGCTGATGCTCAAATTACCGCGATCGATTATAGTTCGGCTATGCTAAAGCAGGCTGAATATAAAAAAACTAGAAAAGCCGTTGCTGTTACGCTTAACCTAATGGATATCCAGTCCTTATGTTATGCCGATAATACCTTCGATGTTGTTATCGCTACTTTTGTTTTTGGTTCAGTGGCATCGCCACAAAAAAGCCTAAAAGAATTATGTCGTGTATGTAGGCCGGGTGGGCAGATTTTGTTTTTGGAGCAAGTCGTCAGTTCAAGACCGCTACTTGCTAAGTTTATGAATCTCATTAATCCAATTATGCGGGTTGTAATGGCTGCTAACATTAATAGAGACACCATAAAGCATGTCAAATCCTGTGGCTTTTCTTTCGTAAATATCGATGCCGATAGTGGCGTTTTTTTTAAATTGATTGAGGCTAGAAAGTAACTTGCTCACTAAAAATAGATAACTTGGATCCTGATGATAAAAAGACGCTTTATTAAGCAACTAGTCAGTAGTTTTTTGGATTTGGCACCGATAATTATCGTGGTATTAATTTTTCAAGTGTTAGTGATTGGAAAACCCATAGCCGATGTTGATCGCTTATTGATGGGATTGTTTTTTGTTGTACTTGGATTGTGTTTATTTATTCAGGGTTTAGAGCTAAGTTTGCTGCCATTGGGCGAGACTATGGCTTATGATTTTGCTAAAAAAGGTAATTTATTCTGGTTATTGGCCTTTGCATTTTGCTTGGGTTTTTCTGCTGCGATTGCTGAGCCTGCACTGGTTACTATTGCTGATAAAGCGGCCATGAGCGCTAGCCTTAAACATATTATTGAACCAACAGGCATGGCTAGTGCGCATTATGCCTTGGGGTTACGATTAACGGTCGCCATTTCTGTCGGTTTAGCTATATTAATTGGGGTGCTTAGGATTATCAAAGGTTGGCCCGTTTATTACCCTGTTTTCTGTGCTTACGGTGGCATTGCTTTGATAACGCCCTTTGCACCCCGAGAAATTATTGGTATCGCTTATGATTCAGGCGGTATTGCGACGTCAACCATTACTGTGCCGTTAGTGACGGCTTTAGGGGTAGGTTTAGCGTCAGCTATTAAAGGTCGAAATCCTATTTCGGATGGTTTTGGTTTGGTGGTGTTTGCATCGTTAATGCCCATGATTTTCGTGATGGTCTATGGGATAGCTTATGCTTGAATGGTTACTGCATATCATGCTGAAGCTACAAGAAGTATGTATTAATATTTTACCTATAGCGTTTGTTATTATTGGTTTCCAAAGCTTAGTTATACGTAAGGCTTTAGTTTATCCAAAAAAAATATTAGTGGGCTTTATCTTTGTATTAGTCGGCATAGTCTTTTTTCTTGAAGGTTTGGAGTTAGCTTTATTTCCTTTAGGAAGTTTGATGGCTACTCAATTGACGACCCCAGAGTTTTTAGGTATTACCGCTTTGCTGCCGATGGTGGTCTGGCAGAATTATTATTGGGTTTATCTATTTGCTGCCAGCCTTGGCTTTGCTACGGCTTTAGCCGAACCGACCTTATTAGCGATTGCCATTAAGGTTGAACATACCTCTGGCGGAGTGATACGTGCTTGGGGATTTCGTATTTCTGTTGCGATAGGGGTAGCCATAGGCTTAGCCTTAGGCACTTTTCGCATTGTTACGGGGTTTGATCTTTATTTACTTATTATCCTAGGTTATATCATAGTCATCATTCAAACCTTGTTTGCACCTAAATTAATTATTGCTTTGGCTTATGATTCAGGCAGTATTACCACTTCTATGGTGACGGTGCCTTTAGTGACCTCATTAGGCTTGGGTTTGGCTGAGTCTGTTCCCGGTCGAGCTCCCTTAATCGATGGCTTTGGTTTGATTGCGTTTGCCAGTTTATATCCCATTATTACTGTTTTAGCTTACGCGCAAATTGCTCAATGGCTGGGTAAGCGCAGCCTCTTATCTAATACTTAAAGGAAAATCATGCATTTCAAATTAATTATTGCCTTTGTCGAAGATGATAAAACCGACTTAGTGCTTGATACAGCTCGTCAGAGTGGTGCTAAAGGCGCGACGGTTATAAATCATGCGCGTGGTGAAGGCTTGAAGCAATCAAAAACATTTTTTGGACTGTCGCTAGAGTCTCCCAGAGATGTGCTGATGTTTTTGGTTGAAGAACATCTCAGTCGACATATATTAGAAAAAATTGCCAAGGTAGCACAATTTGATAACCAGCCCGGTACAGGCATTGCCTTTCAAGTTGATGTTGAAGATGCCATTGGTGTCATGCGCCAAGTAGAAGAACTAACCCAAGAACTTGAGGATACAATATGATCACAAATAACACCTTAATTCGTGTCAAAGATGTAATGAAAACCGATTTTGGAACCATTGAAGGTGTCGCTACGGTCGCTGATGCCTTGATTAAAATGAAGACACTAAAAACTGCGGTGCTTATTGTTAATAAGCGTAATGAAGATGATGAATATGGCATGTTAACGTCTGGTGATATTGCTCGCCATGTTTTAGCTAAAGATCGTGCTCCAGATCGTGTTAATGTTTATGAAATAATGAATAAGCCCGTTATCTCTGTGCATCCTGATATGGATATTCGCTATTGCTCACGATTGTTTGCTAATTATAATTTGGTGAGAGCGCCTGTTCTGGAAAACAAAAAGGTAGTTGGTATGGTGAGTCCTAACTCTTTGGTGCTTGATGGTTTGTATAAAACCTTTCAATAAATGGCGTCCTGTCACAAATACCAGTACAATTCGCGCTTAGCAGAGTAAAGATGTTGAACGTGGATGTCCCGGTTATCAATGTTGTAGTTCTGTGTTAACCGTAAGTTTTTATTTTAGGAGTTTTCAAAATGGCAACAGGCACTGTAAAGTGGTTTAACAACACTAAAGGTTTTGGTTTTATTGCACCTACAGACGGCGGCGAAGATGTATTCGTACATCATTCTGTCATTCAAGGCGATGGCTTTAAAACACTGATAGAAGGTCAAACAGTGAGTTTTGACGTAGAGTCTGGCCCTAAAGGCTTAACTGCCGTTAATGTTTATCCTAAGTAAGGATTAACGTTCAACATGAAAAGGGGCTCTTGTTAGTTAACAAGAGCCCCTTTTTTTATCACAAAAAGACTCGTTTTATTTTAAAGGACGACCCTTAGCGTCTTTATTGATATGGCCTGCGAGAAGTAATATAACTTCTATAAAGCCCCAAAGTGCACCATAGCCAACGGTAGCAGCAGTCAATGCTAACTGAGCGAGCCCCAGCTTGTAATAGCCTAAATAAAATCGATGCATCCCAGTAAAACCTAGAAATAGTGCTAATGCTACAGCCACATATTTTCGTTTAACGGCTGTAGGCGCTGCTAAATATGCCCCCACCAAATCAATTTTTCGCGCAGCAGTTTCATCGTTTTCAAAGGTGACATCATCACCAATATCGGGCGGTACTTGTGCAACCCAATCGTCTAAATGAAAGGTATAAGTCTCTGTTTCAGTTTTGATGGTTCCTGTTTGGTTGTCAGGATGGAAGCTTTCAATATAACCTATCATTTATCTACCTTAATAGTGTGAGCACTTTAATGTTTTAGTAAGTGTGCTTATTTGTTAGTGATTTAAAACGTATGTTAATTTTCTTGTAAACGTACAGCTAACACATCACAGATTGCGTGATGGATTACTCCGTTAGCGGTTGAGCCCAGCAATAAAGCCCAGCCATGGCGGCCATGAGAGCCGACGACTATTAAATCCACCTTGTTTTCTTCTGCAACCCGAATTATTTCGGTTTTTGGACTGCCCATTTCCAGCCATTGCTGGTCTTCTTTGATAGTTAGTTCTTCACCCAGTCTTGCCAGTTGTTTTTTTGCATTAGCAATGAGTTCTGTCGTAAAGTCTATGTTAAAGGGTATTTCTGCTCCATAACCGGTATCGGTTAGTGGCAAATTATCCACTACATGAATAATGCTCAGTTTGGCCTGATACTTAAGAGCTAAATCTTTTGCTCTTTGATTAACGGCGGAACAGTTTTCATAAAAATCCACTGCCAACAAAATATGTTTATAGCTGCTCATAATGTTTGTCCTGGGTGATATTAAACGGTTACGTTTCGAATGCTATTCATGCCGGGATCACGATTTGGGCGTTATCGGCTACTTAAATGTTTTATATTTACTCGCTACCATTCAAATAGAAGTATTTCTATTCCGCGTTTTCAATAGCTTCTTCTGCTTCCATCCAAGCAGATTCTGCTTCATCCAATGCTTTATCAACTTGAACTTTTCGATCTAATATTCGTTTTAATTGGTTTTTTTCTGACGCTTCATAAATCGCAGGATCAGCTAGTTGATGCTCTAGTTCACGTTGTTCATTATGATATTTTTCAACCGCTATTTCTGCTTTTTTAAGGGCATCAAACAGCGGTTTATGTTTTTTCCTTCTATCTGCATCGAGTTTTCTTTGGTCTTTGCGTGATACGGTGTCATTGCTTTCAATGATAGTTTTATCGTCGCCTTTTTTTTGTTCGGTTAGCCATAATCGATAATCATCAAGATCGCCATCAAAGGGCTGTACTTTGCCGCCAGCAACTAATAATAACTGATCTGTAACAGAGCGCAATAAGTGTCGATCATGAGAGACCACGACAATAGCACCTTGGTAGTCTTGCAGTGCTACGCTTAAGGCATGACGCATTTCAAGATCTAAATGGTTAGTTGGTTCATCTAGTAGTAATAGGTTTGGATTTTGATAGACCAATAGTGCTAACACTAAACGGGCTTTTTCTCCGCCAGAAAAGGGTCTGACGGCGTCTAAAACTTTGTCACCTTGAAAATCAAAGCCACCTAAAAAGTTACGTAAGTCTTTTTCTGTGGCCTGTTTGTCTAATTTCTGTAGATGCCATAACGGACTTTCATCTAGTTGTAATTGTTCGAGTTGATGCTGGGCAAAATAACCGATTTTTAAAGCTTCAGCTTCCTGTCTTTTACCCGACATCGGCAGCATGTCGCCGGCTAATACTTTAATTAAGCTAGATTTACCCGCACCATTCGGGCCCAATAAACCAATGCGATCACCAGGCGAAATCGATAGTCCTGCTTGCTTAATAATACAAGTATCGCCATAGCCTATGTCTGCTTTATCTAAGGTCAATAAAGGGTTAGGCATTTTGCCCGGTTTGGCAAAACTAAAGTCAAAGGGCGAATCCACATGCGCCATAGCAATGACTTCCATGCGCTCCAAGGCTTTAATACGACTTTGTGCTTGTCGAGCTTTAGTTGCTTGCGCTTTAAAACGGTCGACAAAGCTTTGAATGTGCGCTATTTCGCGTTGTTGCTTTTGATAAGCTGATTGTTGTTGCGATAATTTTTCGGCGCGCATTCTTTCAAAGGCAGAATAGTTGCCTGTATATATTTCGGCTTTATTTTGCTCAATATGGACAATGTGATCGGTAATGGTGTCAAGGAAGTCACGATCATGTGAAATTAGCAATAAGGTGCCAGGATATTTACATAACCAGTCTTGTAGCCAAATAACGGCATCTAAATCCAAATGGTTGGTCGGTTCGTCCAATAGTAATACATCAGAACGGCACATTAAGGCTTGTGCTAAATTAAGACGCATACGCCAACCACCTGAAAACGAGTTGACGGCATTGTGTTCTTGGTCTGCGGTAAAACCTAAACCATTCATTAGTCGTGAAGCTCTGGCCTGAGCAGTATAGCCGCCGATGTTTTCTAAAGCGGCATGGAGTTCAGCTTGTTTTATACCGTTGTCGGAGCTTTCGGCCAGGAGTAGTTGTGCTTGTAAGCGCCTTAATTCTTGATCGCCATCAATAACATAATCAATAGCTGAGCTGGAAACGGCGGGTGTTTCTTGCGCGACATGAGCGATTTCCAGATGCGGTGGCATCGAGAAATCACCCTCATCTAAATGCAGTTCTTTTTTGACGAGTGCAAATAAACTGGATTTACCTGCGCCATTGGCACCTGTAAAACCGGCCTTTTGGCCTTTGTGGATAGTGAAAGTCGAGTTGGCAAACAGCACCCGAGCACCACGGCGCAGAGCTATGTTTTTAAAATTTAGCATGGGTGTTTAAGGTAAAAGGCGAAAGTAAAAAGGCGAAAGGCTAAAGCAAAGGTAGGTTGGGTTAGCGATAGCGTAACCCAACATTGCAAGATTTGTCGGGTTACGCTATAGCTAACCCGACCTACAGAGCTATTTCCTTAAGCAAACCGCTCAATCATCTTTTCTGCTTGTTCGGCAAATGCTTCTAGGTCGCCTCTTTTTACCTTATCAACAGGAATAACCAAGGCAGTCGTTAAATCGATATAAATATAAACATAGCGTTTGCCATATTCGACTCTAACTAATTCAGCCCAAGCCATTTTATGCTTGCCACTAGGTGATTTTTCTAATAAATGAGTGGGGTCAGATGGATCTATACTTAATTGATAAGTGCCAAATATATTGCTTTTTTCTTTAGCGGTATATGATTTAAGTAACTTTTGTTGCCAACGTGACAGTGCCGTTTTAGGAACAAGAAATGACCAAAGTGCTGCTATTATCACGATATAGGCAGCGGTAGTCAGGTCTAGATAGTAAAAGTAATAAAAGGCGCTGATCAGTGTCATCACACCAGGCACAATCAAACGATTCATTCGTTGGTCATTTTGATAGGCTTCAGTCTTCATATAGCGCGCTGAATTAAAGTTAATCAAATCTTCTTCGCCAAATTCGTATTCTATTTCAAACATATTATTAGTCTTATTGTAGTTTAAAGGTTTTAGTGCATTTTTATTTTAGTGTAAACACTGCGCCGGAAGGCATTCGACAATGTTAACATAGCTGTCCTGAAATAGCCGTGGATAGCTACTTGGTGCATTTTATAAAGTGATAAATAAACTACTTTAGCAATAAAACCACCGATACTTACGGTCCCCATTAAATTACCCATTAAGTTACCGACCGTGGTGTATTTACCCAATGAAACCAGTGATCCGTAGTCATAATAAACGAAATCCACTGGTTTTCCGCCCTTTAATCGATGCTTAATGGTTTTCGCTAAAGTTGAAGCTTGTTGATGAGCTGCTTGCGCTCTGGGTGGAACGTTACTGTTATGGCCTTCCCAAGCGCAGGCTGCACAATCGCCCATCGCAAAAATGTTGTCGTCATTTGTTTTTAAGGTGCTGTCGACTAGCAATTGATTAATAGCATTAGTTTCTAATCCGTCCAGATTTTTCAACCAGTCAGGAGCTTTAATACCGGCTGCCCACACTTTTAAATCAGCATCGATAAATTCACCGTCATGGGTGGCGATACCCGCTTGATTAATTTCTGTGACCCGTCTACCCATTTTAAGATCTACACCTAGATTGACCAACTGTTGTTGAGTGGCAGCGGCTAAGCTAATGGGCAAGGCAGGTAATAATTGTGTTGCAGCTTCAATAATGGTGAGTTTGACAGTGCTTTCTGCATTTAAACCATATTGTGCCAGTACGTTGGTGACTTCGTGTAATTGCGCTGCAAGCTCAACCCCCGTGGCTCCTGCGCCGACAATGGCAATAGAGAGTGGTTTAATGTGCGCGCTGTCTTTACCGATATAGCTTTTTAAATAAGATTCAAATAATTGCTTTTGAAACTTAAAAGCTTGCGCCGAGGTATCCAGAAATAAACAATGTTCTGCCACGCCTTTGATATTAAAAGTATTGCTGACGCTACCAATGGCCATGACCAAGGTATCATAATCAAAGCTACGACTAGGAATCAGTTCTTCACCACTGTCGCTTAGCGTTGGACTGACATAGATTTTTTTGTTAGATCTATCTAAACCTTCCATTCTGCCTAATCTAAAATGAAAATGGTTCCTATAGCCTTGTGGTAAATATTCAACTTGCTCTGATTCATCCAAAGTCCCCGCAGCCACTTCATGCAATAAAGGCTTCCAGATATGCGTTGAAGTCGCATCGATTAAAGTAATGTCCGCTAAGTTTTTGCTACCTAATTGTTGCCCTAAATGTGTTGCCAGTTCTAATCCTGCTGCACCACCACCCACAATCACTACTTTATGTTTTACATCATTGATAGTCATGGACTTTGATCCTCATCTAAAGTGTCTGTGTGTATTATAGTTAAGTACACCTGCATTACTAAAAATTAATTCTAAAACGGGAGCTTACTTTGCTGTCATCAATGAGTCATAAGAATGATTTTTTCAAACTATATACGTCACAGGTTATACTCAATTGATGAATTAGTATTTAACGCTTAACTTGCATACAATACACACCAAATAATGCGGCATTTGATGTTTATGTGGAGAAATTATGCGTACAAAACTTAATTTAGTTGAGGAGGCTTTAAGGCAATACCTATTAAATATTCCACAGCTAGAGTTAGCCATATTGATAGGCAGTCAAGTTAATGGTAAAGCGCTTACGGAAAGTGATTGGGATATTGCAATTCGTTGGCATCGTCAGCCAGAAGTCAACATAATGACAGTATTGGCACAAACAGAAACATTACGACGAACCATAGCACAGTTACTTAAAGTAACAGAAGACAAAATAGACTTGATTGATCTAACAAATGCACGACTCACCATGCGTGCCGTAGTAGCTGAAGAAGGTCTTATACTTAAAGGCGAAGAGACATTGGCATGGCATTATTTCTTACAACGTACCTGGCGTGATCTAGAAGAATATTATTGGAATCAGTGTTATGCGGCTTGATTTATATCATGCAGAATGTTGCCGTATTGCAGATGAGCAAAGCGCGTTGTTACAAGACGCGCAGCAAAAACTAATCAACAAGCAATCACTGAGTAAACTGGAGCAAAATGGTGCATTACACGGACTGCAAATTTTGATTGAAAATGCCATCGGCAAGACGAAGCATTTATTAAAAGCATCAGGAGAGTCAGTGCCTGTTTCAGCCTACGACAGCTTTGCTAGTCTGCATGCTAAAAAACAGATAACAGATACACAACTTCAACAATGGAATGCAGCAGTTGGCCTGCGTAATCGTATTGTTCATGAATATATGAATGTTGATATGACAGTGGTATTTGCCTTAATAGAACAACAAGATTATCAATTTATAGTAGATTTTTTACGTCAACCTATTTCAATACAACAATCAAGCTAACCATTACAAAGAAGCATTAAAATGCGCCTAACACCCCAACAACAAACCGCTATACGAACTACCGTTGCCGAAACTTTTGGATATGATGCCAATGTTTGGTTGTTTGGCTCTAGGGTAGATGCTCATAAACGTGGTGGAGATATTGATTTATTAATAAAAACCAAGGAATCCGATGTGACTGCGATTGTAAGCGCCGAACCGGCTTTCTTAACGAAATTGCAAATGAAACTGGGTGAGCAAAAAATAGATGTATTGGTTGATTATCCTACTCGTAAATATACGCCTCCAATTTTCACTATAGCTAAACAAACAGGCATTCAGCTATGAGTAATGATAAATCTTTGTTGTTATTACAATATGTGTGAAGCGAATACAACATCTTTACTGCTCTACACAGACTACCAGAACGATAGATTCGGTTATCAACCTACTATGACTTCGCTAGAAAGACTTATGTTAGAGATGGATGCCCTATTGTTGATAGATGAACAAAGCAGTCATATAGATTACGTAGTAACTAGGAAAATATGATGCGACTTGATGATAAAGCCCACGAGATTATTAAACACGAAGTCGCCAGTCAATTAGGGTCTGAAGCTATAGTTCGTCTTTTTGGCAGTCGTATTGATGATAGTCAGCGAGGCGGTGATATTGATTTATTTATCGAGCCGGGTCGTACCTTAGCGCAACGTATCCAAGCTGAATGCCAATTGGCCGCTTGTCTTTACATAAAGTTGGGTGGCCGTAAAGTTGATGTGCTGATAAAAAACCCACTTGAACCTGCCTTAGCTATTCATGAGCAAGCATTAAAAAATGGGATTGTATTATGACAACACAACAGAATAATCAGTTTATCGTAACTCAATTAATACGAGTTACAGCAAAAGAAGCACGTTATCTTGAACGCACAGCAGATCGGCTTCGGACATTTACTATTGATCTTCAATGGGTTGAGTCGCTTGATAACAACGATGAGCACAGTGAAATGCTTGATGCCTTTGTATCTCGTTATGGACGATTGCAAGATACGTTGGGTGACAAACTTTTACCGGCAATGCTACGTTCCAGTCTTGAAAAGACCGGCTCACAACTCGACAACTTGCTTCGTGCAGAAAAATTTGGCTGGATCGAGTCGACTCAAGTTTGGATTGAATTACGTGAACTTAGAAATCGATTGGTTCATGAATATATAGAATCTCCTAGTACTCTTTTAAGTGCATTGCAGCAGGCTTTGCATTGTGTAAATCTATTAATAGAAACGCAAAGTCGTATGGCCAATTACGCAAAGATTTTTGAACAAATCCAGTAAATTAATCTGCCTCTAATGCTGGAGCAACTGTAGCCATTGTAAAAGCAATGGCTACAGTTGCTAGAATGTTTGATGAAGAAAAACACTTAGTTTATGAAACACGAAAGCAATCTTTGGCTGATGTAGAAAAGTTGGAGCAAGTTATAAATAATGCATAAAAAGCAATTGCCTTGAATATGCTTGATAAAGGTATAGATATTGCCACCATAGTTGAAGTAACAGATTTAGCTGAAAGTGATATTTAGTAATTAAGGGAAAAAATATTAGGTTCTGATCCCAATACTCCAACTATGGACATGAGATTAAGTGTCTGTGTAGTAGCAAATGAATTGGGCATTGCTTATCCTGAATCCACATTGAAAATTATATGCGCTTAACTGAGTTTGAAATCAACGTAATTAAACAATCGGCCTGTGATATTTTTGGCTCAGACGTTCAGGTGTTTTTGTTTGGTAGTCGTGTAGATGAGACTAAAAAAGGTGGAGACATCGATTTGTATATTAAAACTAACGCGGGCAATGATTTAACGCATAAAATTAAGCTTCTAGTAGAGCTAGAAAAAAAGTTGGGTGAGCAAAAAATTGATATTGTTTTTGCTGAAGATCAAAGTCGAGCCATTGAACAACAAGCCATACTGCACGGAATACGCTTATGATTAAGCTAAGAATTGAAAAACTTATTACTGAATGCGATAAGCATGTGCAAAGAATGAGTTATGCATATACAAAAATGGCATTATTTATGCCTTTAGATGTAAGTCGATATCAGCAGCTTTCTGATGATGAAGTTGAACACATCGATCAATTTTTGTTTCGATTTGCAAAATTACAGGATGCAATGGGGGAGAAACTATTTATCTTGATGTTGGAGTTTTTAAAAGAAGAAAATCCCAGATCTAAACCATTTATTGATACGCTTAATAGACTTGAACAGATTGGATTATTAGAAGATAAAAATACTTGGTTAGAGCTTAGAAAAATCAGAAATAACATCGCTCATCAGTATGAAGATGAGCCTAAGCAAGCATCAGAAGCGCTAAATACCATTTACGCAGTAAAACCGACTTTAGAAAGTATTTTTCAGCTTATAAAAGCCCGATATGTTGAGATGCGAGATTAACTCATCGTCATCGTCATTGATATTGATGCATTGATAATTGTGCGCTGGCTTCAAGCAACTTAAAGAAACTAAGGTAATTGAATTTCGCGGCGCTTCAAAAACAGGCGGTTACTTTGCAGTCCCCCAATGAGTTATAAGTAAAAATGAAAATAGCAATTGCCTGTACCAGATATGTGCAGCTTTCAAGTGTCAGTTTTACGTCTTAAAAATTGAAGAAATCGAAGAAAGCTTCACTGTAAAAGGCTTAAAAGAAGAATGATTTAAATAGCATCATCAATATCTTTCCCTATAATAGGGCTGCCCATTTTGTTTCTAACCTTTGATCACATTAGGCTTAATCAAATGAAATTTCTCGATGTAAAAACCGACTTTGCCTTTAAAAAAGTCTTTGGTAG
>QVQF01000100.1 GCA_003584895.1 Methylococcales bacterium | reverse complement strand
GGCCTTAAATCCAAACCACAAGCGACTGCGGACATAATTCCACCGGCGCCGACGGGAACCCCTGAAAATAAGACGCCTGTAGCACCGCCAGCTCCTACAGACAAGAATACAGGCGCAGGAACAAGTACATCCACAACTCCGGCACCAAACCCGCCGACGGTCTCTCCGGATTCTCCGGCACCAAACCCGCCGACGATCCAAGCAACACCACCTACCAGCAGTGCTGCGGAACCTTCTCCGGATTCTCCGGCACTCGCGAGCGCCGGCAGTCAGCCACCTAACACGAATCTAAGTTTGACGCCTAAACCAATGCCAGGACAGCAATCCACAGGAACACCGCCTGTCAGCAATGCTACCCCACAGCAAAAACCAAATATAGCAGGCGGCATTGCTAAGAATACGAACACCCAGCCATCTGCATTCGAGCTCCCTAAGAAGATGCTTGATGTGGGATTCGACGCCGCGAAGGGTCAAACCCCTACATTTGCGACCGCCTAAAATAAATGAGTAGTAGCCCGAACACCCTACCTGACGGTACTGAGCTTAGGGATTTTCTGGATTATGATACAACCAGAAAAAACATCTATGACGGTACCATTGGGGCAATCAATACAGCCTATCCAATCGAGAATGATCGCTTTCGTTTAAGCATCGATAATCCTCGATACGAAGGGCCTGAGACATTCTCTCTAGAGGAGCAAAAGAAAGCGATTCTCCAGAGACGGAATCTCCATCGAAGATTGGTTGGCACCTGGAAGCTGTTCGATAAGGCTGAGAACAAGGTTGTTGACCAAAAGAAGACAGTGCTCGCCCATGTTCCCTTTATGACCCAACGGGGAACATTTATTATTCATGGAAATGAGTACACGATCGCGAATCAAATGCGACTTAAAAACGGTGTCTTCTCCCGCCGTAAAGAAAGCGGAGAACTTGAATCCCACTTCAATGTTCTTAAAGGTGGCCCTTCCTTCCGAATATTCATGGAGCCTAAGACAGGTGTGTTTCGAATGCACATCGGTCAGGCGGACCTAAAACTCTACCCAATCCTAAAAGCAATCGGAGTCAACGATACTCAGATGCGTGAAGCTTGGGGTCCAGAGATTACTACAGCTAACACCCTCGAAAGTGATGACCCGCGGACTGTGCGTAAAGCCTACGAACGTCTAGCAGGCTACCGGGCTAAAAAGGGTGAAGGTGAAGAGGTGAACAAGCATTTTGCTGAATTACTTCACGGTATGACTCTGGACCCCAAATCTACGCAACGTACTCTGGGTAAGGCATTTGGAAATGTAACCCCAGAGGTTATGCTTCGGAGTTCTCAGAAACTAATCAATATCGGTAAGGGCACAGAAGACACAGATGATCGTGATTCTTTGAGCTATCAAGCGATCATGTCACCGGAAGACTTTTTTAAAGAAAGAATTCTCAAAGACTCAGGTCGCGTCGGCTCAGCTGCTCTATGGAAAGCAACCCTAAGAGGCAATCTTTCAGGAATTAAATTTGGGGCCCTTGACCCGCACATTAACTCAGTGTTCTATAAATCTGGATTGGCCCAGCCACTTGAAGAAATTAATACCGTGGATCCGGTTGACCAAAACCTACGGGTGGTTCGAATCGGTGAAGGTGGTATTTCTGAAGAAGCAGTTCCTGTAGAGTCAAGAAACGTACAGCCGTCGTACTTTGGATTTATCGATCCTGTGCGGAGTCCGGAGTCTGGTTCTGTAGGGGTTGACTCCCGCTTTGCGCATGGGGTTAAGAAGGGTAGTGATGGAAACATCTACACCCAAATGTTTAACGCAAGGACCAAGAAACAGGACTATGTTAAAGCCGAAGATGTCTCGGATAAAGTCATTGCATTTCCAGGAGAGATTGAGCGGGCTAAAAAAGAAGGTCGGGCTCAGGTAAAAGTAATGGCCGGAGGAAAACTCCAGTTTGCGGATCCAAGCAAGGTTGACTACATCGTGCCTTCGGCTAGTAATATGTTTACCATAGGCTCAAACATTGTCCCGATGATTAGCGCGATCAAAGCTGGTCGGTTACTGATGGGCGCAAAGATGGCCAATCAAGCTTTGGCCCTACAGAATCCGGAAGCACCTCTTGTGCAGGCACTTACACCAGATGGTACTGACAGTTTTGAAAACCAACTAGGTAGGCTGTCCGCTGTTGTTAGATCAGAGCAGCCTGGAATTGTTCAGAAAGTAGATAAAGGTTCGGTCACTGTAAAACAACAAGATGGCACAGATCGATCCTACGAGCTCTACCACAATTTCCCCTTTAATCGCAAAACACTGCTCACAAACACTCCGACGGTTAAACCGGGTGACGTGGTGCGGGCCGGTGGTCTACTCGCGCACTCTAACTTTACTGATAAAGCCGGAACGCTGGCTGTCGGGACAAACCTACGTGTTGGATACCTGCCCTACAAGGGAGAGAACTACGAAGACGCCTATGTTATCTCAGCCTCAGCAGCGAAGAAGCTAACCAGCGAGCACATGTACACCGAGAAAGCAGACGTTGGTGATAATATGGCTGTGTCTCGGAACAAGTACCTCTCAATTTACCCATCAGTCTACACTAAGGACCAGCTGGATAAGGTGGACAACAACGGGGTTGTCAAACCTGGGACTACATTGAACTATGGGGATCCAATCATTCTCTCTGTTGAGCGCCGTGCTCAGAAAGGTGCGGGTCAACTACATCGCGCATCTGGGACAACCTGGATTGATAGCGCAGTTGAGTGGAAGCACCACTTTCCAGGACAGATTACAGATGTGTTCTCTGACGATGATGGAATTAAGGTCGCGGTCAAAGGCTACGCTCCTGCCGAAGTTGGCGATAAGATGTCGGGGCGCTATGGTGATAAAGGTGTTATTGGAGCAGTGGTTCCAGATGATCAAATGCCCCACACTCAAGATGGCCAGCCACTGGATGTGCTACAAAATCCACTGGGTGTAATTTCCCGGGTTAATCCGGCACAGATGTTCGAGGCTGTACTCGGTAAGATTGCCCGCCAACGAGGTCGGGGCTATCGGGTTCCTTCATTCTCGGATGAGAGCTTTATTGATTTTGTTAAGAAAGAAATGCAGGCCCATAATGTTAAAGATACGGAAGCGATTGTAGATCCGGGGGATAGCAATCGCGTGATCCCGAATGTGCTGGTGGGGGATCGGTTTTATATGAAACTGCACCATACCGCTGAGTCGAAAGGCTCGGGGCGGGCACTCGGCTCCTATACCTCTGAGGGTGAGCCCGCGGGTGGCTTTGATGAGGAGAATCCAAAGCGGGTTGGGTTTGGTGAGATGTCAGCGCTAATCTCCCATGGGGCTGTTGAAAACATTCGCGACATTAAAACAATTCGTGGGCAGCGGAATGAGGCCTACTGGCGGGCGATGATTCAGGGCTTCCCGCCGCCCACTCCAGATATTCCTTTGGCCTATAAAAAGTTTCTCTATATGCTGAAGGCCTCAGGTATCAATGTTAATAAACACGGGGACCTGCTAAACCTATCCGCAATGACGGATAAAGAAGCTACCCACATGTCGCACGGTGAGGTCACAAAACCTTCCACAGTAAAGTGGCTCGCTCAGTTTGGCAGAGAAGCTTTTGGCGAGAAGTCGCTAGATCCAGTGGAAGGGGGATTATTTGATCGTGGGATCACCGGCGGGCACGGGGGGCACAACTGGTCCCACATTACGCTGCACGAGCCGCTTCCCCAGCCAGTAATGGAAGACTCAATTCGGCGCCTGCTTGGACTGACCCAGAAGAGTTTTGAAGGCGTCTTATCTGGGACCCAGGATATTCCTGGAATTGGGACTGGCCCGCAGGCGATGCAGGAGGCGCTTGGCCGAATCAGTGTTCCACAAGAGATTGAAACCCAAAAGCAAATCTTTAAGGAAGCAGAGTCTGCATCCCGGAGGGACGACGCTTGTAAGAAGTTAAAGATCCTCAGCGGCCTCGCGAAGCAGAAAGTGACCCCAAAGGAACTAATGATTAGCAAGGTTCCGGTGCTCCCGCCAATCTTCCGACCCATTACTGCCACAGAAAATTTCGATATGGTCGCCGGTGTGAACGAGCTTTATATGGACCTGCTTGAGGCGAATAATAATCTCAAGGAAGTTAGTGGACTTCTCCAAGGCGAGCCGGTCGGCGCAGCGCGTCTGAATACTTACAATTCACTGAAGGCAGTTGTCGGGCTTGGGGATCCGGTAAAGCCAGAACGTAAAACCCGAATGGTTCGCGGACTACTGGCCGACGTGTTCGGGACATCTCCCAAGCTCGGACTGTTCCAGCAAAAGCTGCTAGGGGCCTCCACAGAGCTATCTGGAAGGGCCGCCATTACCCCGAACCCGCAACTTGACATGGACCATATCGGAATCCCCGTCGAACAGGCCTGGCAGCTCTACAGCCCGTTTGTGGCCCGTCGGCTCGCCCGGGCGATGGGTGACTCACCCACCGCGAAGGCCCAAGCTGTGAAGCTGGTCGCGGACCACTCCAAGCAAGCCTTGGAAATGCTGCAGGAAGAAATGAAAGATCGGCCAGTTATGGCGACTCGCGCTCCGGCCCTTCACCGATACAGTTTGATGGCCTTCTATCCGGTACTCACTAATGACAAGACGCTTCAGCTAAGCCCGGCGATTACCCCTGGGTTCAATGCGGATTTTGATGGTGATGCTATGAACTTCCATGTGGTAGTATCTGAGAAGGCAATTAAGGAAGCAAAGGAGAAGCTGCTACCAAGCCGTAACCTACGATCGCCGGCTGACTTCAAAGTCAACTGGGCGCCAAGACAAGAATTTCTGGCAGGACTCTATCTCGCCTCTCACGAAAAAGACAATAACAAACCACCGCGGGTGTACAATACAAGAAAAGAAATGATTGAAGCATTCCATAGAGGGGAGCTAACCGTAGACGCACCTGTTGTAATCAAGGAAGAGAAATGAATAAACTAGCATTTAATTTAGGGGTTAAAGCTGCGACTGAGATGCAGCAGGCTAGTGCGAATAGTGCCGGCGACGCAGCAGGCACAGCAGGACGGTGGATCGCAGACACCGGTCTAGCGCAAGCTAGAGGCACAGCGGCCAAGCGCCTTATGGCAGACACAGTTCAAAGGGCGGAAGGCTATGTGCAACATCTTGCGAAGAATCCGAGCACCGGCGGCTTCACAAACCCAGCGACACTTACTCGGATGGGTAAAGGATTTGGGGGTGGACTAGTAGCCGACTATCTTGGCAATAAGCTTACAGACCAGATGCCGAACGGATACGTAAAGCAAGTGACCCGAGAAGCGCTGCCAATGGCTTCTGGGGCAGTAGCCGGATTTTCGACAGGCGGAGTACCCGGCGCAGTCTGGGGAGCGGCAGCAGGCACAGCAGAGCCGGTATGGCACGATGTAAGAGAAGGTGCAGGACTTGCTAAGGATCACTACAATATACATCAGCAAAATGTCGCAATTCAAAACACCCAGAATCGAATCGATCCTGCAGTAAAGACAGTTGGGACGGCTGTGGGCAGTGGTGGAACAAATACTCTTCCAGCCTTATCCGGAAAAGCACCCAAAGGATTTTTTAAACCAACAACGTAGTTTCAGCCAACCAGTAACAAGGACGGTGTGCTAGATGAAAGACAAGCGAAAGCCAAATGTCGACACGAGCCCAACAGTCTATCAAAAAGGAAAGTTAAAGGCGCCACTCACGATTCGAGAGCGCGCTGATCTTACAGCCAGACAGCAAGAGTTCATAAAGCTCGTAACCAGTAAAGATGTCAAAGTCGTATTTGTTTCCGGACCTGCCGGAACCTCCAAGACATTCTGTGCTGTTCTCGCTACCTTAAAGCTTTTAAGTGACAAACGTCTAAGTGATGTAGTCTATATCCGAAGTGCTGTAGAGTCAGCGGATCAAAAAATTGGTTTCCTACCGGGCGAAATCAACAGTAAGATCCACCCCTATATTCAACCACTTCTGGATAAGCTCGAAGAACTCATTCCAAAGAATGAGGTGGAAATGCTTACAAAGGAACAGCGGATTGTTGGGATGCCGATCTCGTTTCTTCGTGGCCTGAACTTTGCGGCCAAAGGACTGATTCTAGACGAGGCTCAGAACTGTACCTATAATGAAATCTTTACGTTCATTACGCGAACGGGTGAGTACTCAAAGGTCTTTATCATCGCGGATCCGGATCAGGTGGATATTGGGAACAAAAGCGGATTTGCAAAGATCGCTGCCCAGTTTGATGATGAGGAATCACGACAAAATGGAATCTTCAGTTTTCGCTTTACAACAGAGGACATTGTTCGGAGTCAGCTGGTTAAGTTCATTATCAATAAACTAGGAAAGAAGAAATCTGAATAAACTTGTTCCAATAATCCTGCTAGTTGTATGTACTGCCTGCGGTACTGTCAAGGTTGTGCCCAGGTCAACAATAGATCGACTGGATGGCGCCCTCTACGCGGCCTCAAATACACTAAGTAACCTGGAAATAATCCCGCAAGATACACTCGCAAAGCTCAATGGCGCAATCCTTGCTTTATCGAATGCAGCCATTTCTGTAAGTGTCTCATCCTTAAGTACAACGAACGCTACTTCAGCTGACACGATTGCTGACTTTAGACTTGCTGCTAGGAATATCGCAAAAATGGCTGATGCCTGGACAAGTGCAGGAACAAACACAAGTGCTATCGCCCAGCAGGTACAGGTTCATGATCAGAAATGGTTTGAGCTAATCTACGGAGTATCAAAGACTTACATATTTCCAGGATTGATTACTTTGTTTCTCGCATGGAAGGGTAAGAAGCTTTATGATGGTAAAGTTATTGAAACCCACACAAAGAAGCAATTACGGAAGTCTGATGATTAACAGTTTCTTTCAATTTATATAGTTACGTAGTAACTAATGGCACTTATTGGTTAACTACCATTAGTTACTACGTAACTATATAAATTGAAAGAGAATCACATAAAGGAGTATGCCATGGATGATGATTTTGACTTTGAGGATGAATTTGAACAACCTGACCCATGTATTTAAAATACAATTGCATTTCACTCCATCGAGTGGTAGTATTCATTAGGAGCAAATTTTATGAGCAAATTACTTGATAACGGAGCCTTAAACCACATTCCTGGTAAATTTACCATCGGAGAAGCGATGTCTATTTTGGCAACAAAAACAGCGGAGATACCAAACATGGTTACACAGACAGACAAACATAAACCAGAAGATATTCCTATCACAGCACAGGGAGATGCGATTGCACCAGCTAAGGTTAGTGCTGATCCGCGTTTCCGACAAGTGAGTGCTAAGGGTGATGGTAAAGCAAAGAGTGATGCTGTTGGTCAGCCACGTCTCGATAATCCAACCTTGCCTGGAACCAATGTTGAGAAAGACATGCCAGCTAAAGCAGCCGCTGCTGCCGAGGTTAAGGATGACGTTCGTTTTCGTAAAGTTGGGCCATCTGTCGATAAGAACTCAAAAGAAAAGACAGAAATCTCAGGTGCGAAGAAAGAAGCAATGCTCGCGAGATTGAAGTCAGGTAACATTGCCGGTTTAGCAAAAGCTGCATATTTCTACAAGTATGCGACTGCTTCAGCAGCGACACACAATAAAATTTTTATTCTAGATCGTATTTCAACCCCTGAAGGGTTTAGCGCCTTAACTAAGGCCTCAATGCTCAAACAAGCCATTGGGACCAGTCCTGACTTATCCGCGGCTCTTGGCGGGGCTGCTGGAGGCCCAGGAATGGCAATGGGTGGAGGCATGCCTGAACAACAGCAACCTTCAACTCCTGAAGCCCCATCTGCTGAACAACAAATCTATGCCGGCCAGGATGGCTTAAAGCACAAAGCCCTAGACATTTTTCAGAAAATGCTTCAAAGCTACGGCAATGTGGTTAAGTATACGGTTCAACCACAGCCTGGTGCCGCGGATCAATCAGCAACCGGTGGTGGGCAGCAAGGTATGGACATGATGGGTGGGATGGGCATGGGACCTCTTGCAGGAGGCATGCAGCCACTGATGTCGAGAATTAAACCCGGCGGTAAGATTCCTGGAATGGCATAAACATGTCAGAGAAGCAGAGCGATGTCACGATCGTTATCGAGCAAATTTCTCGATACGAAGCCGATGCAGACATGAAAAAGACAGAAGCCCCGAAGAGCAATTTAATTGCTTTTCTTCAGGAGCTCAAAAATGCTCTACAGGTATCCCATTGGAATACAACAAGTTATGCCGAGCATCTTGCGTTTGATAAAATTCTAGACGATGTTACAGATGAGACAGACAAGTTTATTGAAAGCTATCAAGGCAGATACGGGCGCATCAGCATCCCCAAATCAATTGATTCCCACCGAGTTACAGGCGAGTATATCGAAACCTGTATTGAAGACCTTAATGATCTTGAGAAGTTTGGTATTAAAAAGAGTGACACAGATTTAGCAAATATTCGGGATGAGGTTACTGGTACCCTCAACAAACTAAAGTACCTTTTGAGTTTAAAATAAGTCATGAGTGATTTACTAACACAAGCTTTAGAGAATCTAGCTCGACTAGAAAAGCAGGCGTTTGTTCCGATTCCAAAAGGACAGATGCCTCCCCCGCCTCCAGGCGAGGATCCAAATCAGCAAGCACAAGCTCCTCAAGCCCAACCACCACAACCTGCACAAGGGGATCCGAGTCAGGGTCAGGGTCAGGCCGCACCGCCCCAGCCTCCACAACCTCCACAGGGAGATCCGAATGCTGGGCAGCAAGCCCCACCACCTCAGCAAGATCCAATGGCACAAATTCAAGAGATGGTGCAGGCTACAGTTATCGACACATTGCAGAAGATGGGTATTCAACCTGGTGGGCAAAAGGGGCAACAAGAGGATCCAACAGGTTTTGGTGCCCCAGCTTCACACGAGGAGCAGTCGGATCGCGAGACAACAAAAGCAAAGGTTGGAAAGCTCGAATCAGAGCTCCAACGTTTGATGTCTTTTTTAGGTATCCCATCAGAAGGATCCTACCCAATAGGTGGACAGCCACAGAAGGCCAGCGCATTCGGTGGTTTTGGACCAGGCTCTGGCGAGAGCGCATTACTTGACTCAGAGACGATGCACGGAATGGATGCTGGGATTCCTGTATCTGCAGTGTTGGACGTCGCAGAAGACGGAAAGCTTCCTGGAGAGAGTACGGCAAAACAAGCCGAGGCACCTAAAGTGGGAACTTCGACTGCCACACGTTTTGCTAGGGCTCGCAAGAAAAGCTAATGAAAGTTATAACAATTAGTGGAAATCTTAAACAGGATTTGACGATTAAGGATGGCGTTGGCGCTTTGGTGATTCTCTCAGATAAAGGGGATCCACTTCTTGTCTGGGCCCAGCTCGGCGCTGAGCAGTACGTGAGCCAGAATGCGTCTGAGACCGGATTTGATGGTACCCTTGCAATGCTTGGGTTTAAGAAAGAGGATTTTAAACATTAATGCCAGAAGACATTCAGGACGATTACGCTGAAGGTTTACCCGATCCTTTCCGGTTTGGTAACACTCAGCATCTTCCCCTGAATCAGTCTGTTCCTTTTGTTGTTCAGGAGCACAATGCTCGCCGGGCTGGTCGCCACTTTGATTACCGCATTCATGGGATGCCTGAGGATCGAACTTTAAGTTTTGCGACCAAGAAAAATATGCCCGGACCAGGGGACAGGCCAATCATGCTTTTTCAGCAGCCCCTGCATCGTGGTTCCTACTCAGAGTTTGAGGGAACTCTAGAATCAGGCTATGGCGCCGGAGATGTCAGAACTCACGAGAAGGGTTCCCTCCTTGTAACCGAAGCCACTCCCACTAAAATTAAATTTGTAGTCACCCATCGCAAGAATCCTGAAGAGTTTACTCTTGTTCGTAAGTCCTCCACCCCAGCAGAGGGTACGGCGAGAGCCAAACAGACTCAAGGTGGCTCCTGGTTGATGTTTAATACCACCCCCAATACGCCGCCAGGCCACGAGAAGGTAAAGTATAAGACTATTCCTGCAGATCAGATTGATCGACTCATGACGCAGGATTATGCGATGAGTGAGAAGATCGATGGTGCCATGAATCTCTTGGATATTGTTGGGGATAAGGTTAATGCCTTAAGTTACCGCAAGCGCTCGGAGACCGGGGCCCCAATTGTTCATACCCAAAGACTTGGGCTGTCAGGTAAGAAGATTGAACTCCCTAAAGAGTTGCAGGATGCAACCTTGATTGGTGAGACCTGGGGAGAGCGGAATGGAAAAGCTATTCCTACCGCAGAGCTTGGCGGACTGCTGAATTCTTCTGTTGCAAAGTCTTTAAAGAAACAACAAGAAGAGGGCATTAAGCTCCGAATGGCACTCTTTGGAATTGACACTATGAATGGGGAAAAGAAGTTTCCCAACATGCCGTTGGATGAGAGTCGTAAGCTCATTCAGCAATATTTGAAGCACCTGCCTAAGGACATATTTCATGAACCAGAATACGCGTACACCGAAGAAGACAAGCGAAAGTTATGGGGAGACATTAAGGGCAAACAGAATCAGCGCACAAGTGAGGGGATCGTTGCTCATCCAGTGGCCGGAGGAGTACCAACCAAAGTTAAGTTATTTCCGGAAAGTGATGTGCATATTCGAGAGATCTTTCCGGGTATGGGTAAGTATAAAGGAAAAGGTGCTGGTGGATTTGGGTATAGTCTTGATCCAGAAGGCGACATTGTTGGAGAGGTAGGATCAGGCTTTACAGATGAGGATCGAGCTGATATGCTTGAGAATGCTGATCAGTGGATTGGAAGGAAAGCTAGAATCGCTGCTCAAGAGCAGTTCGGTTCTGGGGCATATCGGGCACCATCATTTATTGCAAGGAACGAGGATTACACACCAGTGGAAAAAAGATCATACATAGCCTATCAAATGGGTAAGCAGGCGGCCGTAGGTTCATTATCTATCTCACTGCCAGATATTCCTATTCCGCAGAGTATATCGAGTCAGCCAACCACAGACGTAGATAAGAAGAAGCAGATGTTGCGGCATCAGCTGCTGTATCCAGGATTAGCGCTTGTCGCCGGTGGTGCTGGTATGGTTGGAGCTGGCAATATTTTTCTTGATCCGGAATCTCATCGAGAGATTCGCGAGTTTGGTGATGCCTATAAGAATTGGGAGCGAGCTGGGTTAAACCCTGGAGATCCTCAGATTGTTTTAGATTACGTTTCTAAAGGACATGACGCAGCTAAACTTAATGTACTTGGCGTGCCTAGCTGGAAGTATATGCGAGCAGTCCGTTCTGCCATTCGGCCTGTAGCCGACAAAATACCCGCACTAAAACCATTTACGTGGAATGATAGCTCTAGAGAGCACTACACAGAGTACGCGAAGAGCGGGCCCCACGCTTATACTAAGCAGATAAGTGAGGGTTCTTGGTACTTAGATCCAGTTAATGCTAAATCTTTGGAGGCTGTTACACACACCCCAATAGACCCAGCTAAACTTCCTGGAGAAGGGTCGGGCTGCGATGCTGACACTGCTAGCTTTAATAGTGCACTCGCTGGACTGCGGGATAAGTTTATTTCACAGAATCCTACAGGTAGTGTTGCTGCATTTAGGGATTACGCACTAAAGGATCCCACACTAGCGCCAAAAATATTGCGGGCAGAGTGGGGGACCTCGCACGATATGGTACCTGATAATAAGATGTATTCTGACTTGCTTGCCGCAGTCGGCGGCGTACGAAACGCACTCCTCGGCGCCGGCCTTGTCACCGGTGGTGTCGGTGTTGCTGCTTTGGCTAAGTATCTTCACAGCAAGAATAAGGCTAGAGCCGCGGAGAAAAAAGAGTTGGAGAAGGTATCTTTTGTTGCCTATCAAATGGGTAAAGAGTCTGCTACAGGAAGGTTTCCACTCCCAGAACCTATGGAGAAAGAACAGTCTTTCGCAGCATATCTATTGGGCAAGCAGGCCGGTATACAGCCTACTGTGAACACAAACGCTATCTCGTCAACCATCAAAGGTCGCGAGGGTTTTAATCCTGTGCCAAAGAATATCAGTGACGGCAAACTAACTTTAGGTTACGGCGAGACAGATTCGAATCAAGTTGCTAAAGCTATTGGTAAGCCTGCTGCAAATCAGATTTACGGAAACCAGCGGCCAATTACCACGAATGAGGCGACAACAGTTTTAAACCATAGGCTGCCAGCCTTTATTGACAGCACTTTTAAACTAATGCCAGGAATGACAAATGCTCCTGCTAGAGCTCTATCTGGTGCTGTATCCTCGACCTATCAAGGTGTAGCGGGGAAGAGTCCTAAAGCTGTTGCTTTGTTCAACACCGCGATGCGGAATAAGAGTATACCTACATGGGAGGCAGGCGGTAGAGAGTTTATGGATTTTAAAGGTATTCAGGATCCGGAACTTGGTGAAGGTATAAAGAATAGAATGACTGCCGACCTAAACGACATGAGCACTGTAACAAATGGTTGGCCAGTAGTACGGCAAAATAAAGGTAAGTAATTATGCCGCGTACTAAAGAACAAATTAGAGACAAGAGAATTTTAGCCAAAAGTAAAGGATTATGCTACAACTGCTATAAGAGACCAGCTACGGCTTCTATATATTGTAGTATTTGTGGAAGTACTAGAAATAAGATACAGAAGCAAAGAAGAGAAAAGTTTTTAGCGCAAGGTTTATGTCCTTGTGGAACTAAGTTAGATAGGGTTGGTTCTGTGTGCTCTTCTTATCTCGGAAAGAATAATAAACGAGCAGATCTTAGAGTTTGTAGAAAGATAGCAGCCGGACTGTGCTCTAAATGCCCTAGTGTATTAGATCAAGATAAGTATAGAATATCACTATCTGTAGATTACCCTTTATGTTCTGACTGTTTTTTTAAGTCTGCTAGCTATAGTTATGATGCTACTGCGGAAGAGTTGCGAGAACTATTTGATCAGCAAAATGGCTGCTGCGCATATACTGGAGAAAAATTAATTCTTGGTCAAACTGCGTGGGTAGATCATATAGTTCCTAAATACAGCGGTGGTAGCGACGGCATTAGCAATTTACAATGGGTAACGAAAGTTGCAAATCAAATGAAACGAAACTATTCCCACAATGAGTTTGTGCGTATTTGCAAACTCATCGCAAGTAGGTTTTAATATGTTGCATACAACTTGTGGGCAGGTGCTTGTTAACAGTACTTTGCCAAAAGAACTTCAAGATTACAGCCGTGTCATCGACAAGAAGGGTATGAATGATTTGATGGAGCAATTGCAGCAGCACACAACTCCCGACGAATTTCGCGATACTATTCAGAAGCTATTTACAACCGGCCATCAGTCGGCACATACGAGTGGTTTCAGCCTTTCAATTAAGAGTCTTGAAGCCCAACCAGCGCTGAAGGTGAAACTTGATGACCTTCGCAAACGGGTGAACATTATTCTTGCGCAGAAGAATCTCACAACAGAAGAGCAAGGTGAGATGATTAAGAATATTGTGGGAGCGCGCACAAAGGATGTTGAGGATACCACCTTTAATCAGGGTGTTCTTGATAAGAATCCATTTGCCACCCAAGTCATATCGGGCTCCCGAGGTTCTCGTCCTGATATGCGCTCTTTGGTTGCAGGCGACTTGCTTGTAACAGATCATCGTAATCGGGTTATCCCAATGCCAATTTTAAGTTCGTACTCCAAGGGACTGGATCCTGCGGAATATTGGGCAGGTTCCTATGGTGGGCGTAAGGGAACAATTTGTCTTGATGAGAATACTGAGGTATTATTGTCAGACTATAGCAGTAAAAAAATTAAAGATATTGTAGTGGGAGATAGGGTACTTGGTTCTGATGCGCAGGGTTGTATTTCTTCCGTATTAGTTAGGGCTGTATACAATAGCGGGGAGCAACTTTGCTACTCATATTCTTTTAGGGTTAACTGGTCTTCTCGCTTAGTAACCCTCGTAGCCACAGATTCGCACAGGATGCTTGCGAGATTAAAAGGTAAAAACGATACATATGCAGGCGCTAAATATTCTTTAATTCCGCTTGGTGCGGGAAAACTATACCCGAAGACTGGTAAGAGTACGTATGTTGCCATACCGGCCCACGGAGAGGATCTACGTAGTAAGTTAGGTAAGAATGAAGAGTTCGCTTTATTAGTTGGTTTAATGCTAGGAGATGACTGCCTCGCTCCATCGACACGAGGTAGATATATTTTTTCCTGTGCGGATAAAAAACTGTTACGTGACGTTGCAGGATACCTTAGTAGTTTTGGCGTTACCCTGCATAAGTCCTTTGAGAAACAATATGGATATGTGCTGTGTGAGAAGGACGGCAAGGATGGTCCTGTTAAGCAGTATCTCAAGGAAGTAATGGGCGAGACGCTAGCTCATAATAAGGAGCTGCCTAAGGATGTATACTCGTGGAATATTAACTCTGCGGCTAGATTAGTTTCCGGACTATTCTCTACAGGTGGTTCAGTATATAGGAGAGGTAAGGGGTGCAGCATTTCGTTCGCATCAACGTCTAGAAAAATGATTGATCAGCTGAGGCGGCTGCTTGAGTTACGCTTTGGTATCTGGTGCAGCGATATATTTGCTCAGGGCACAGAGAGAGACGCACACGCCACACATTCCCTGTATAGTTTTACTATCTCCCACAGCGTAGCTGTAGAGAAGTTTTATTTAGCAATCCCACTAGTTGGTGTCAAAGCTAATAAACTTAAGAAGTTTAGGGTTAAGTCTAAAGCACAAAATAGCAGTTATTGTTTTAAGATGGTTAGTAAAGAGCTGGTAGGGCATATACAGACAAGAGATATAGAGGTTGACTCTAGCAATCATATGTTTTTACTAGCCAACGGTTTAGTGTCTGGTAATAGTACTAAATTCGCCGTACAAGAAGCAGGTTTCTTTGGTAAGAAACTAGTTCAAGCTGCCCACCGAAATGTTGTGACGGAGAAGGACTGCGGTACTGCTCGTGGAATTAGTGTTCCGGCAAATGATCCAGACAATGTCGGTAGCATACTCGCGGGTAACTATGGTCCATACAAGCTCGGACAGATCGTGGACGGTCGAATTGGAAAAACTCTTGGTGACCAGGAGATCCTGGTTCGATCTCCAATTACCTGTCAGGCTAAGAGCGGGTTGTGCTCATTATGCACAGGTGTTCGCGAGACAGGGGCACTCCCCAGTATCGGTGACAATGTTGGGGTCGCCGCCGCCCAGGCTTTAGCTGAAAGAATCTCACAAGGCATGCTGAATGTTAAGCACACCGGCGGCCGAGCAACAGGCAAAGAGGACCGCAAAGGTCATGGCGGCGGGATGGGCGGCGTAGCCCTAATTAAGCAGATGACTGAAATACCAAGCTCGTTTAAGAATGCGGCAACCTTGGCTTCCGTTGACGGGATCGTTCAGGGGGTTACCACACTGCCGCAAGGTGGCTCCACCATTAGCGTCGGGGGAGTTGAGCACTATGTCCCACCGGATACGGGTATTAAGGTTAAAGCCGGCGACCGAGTAGAGACCGGGGATATTATGACAGAGGGGATCCCAAATCCCGCAGAGATTGTCAGGTACCGGGGAGTCGGTGATGGACGCTTAGTATTTACTAAGGCCTTTAAGGACGCGTTTAGGGCGAACGATATGCCAGCCAATCGGCGGAACATTGAGATCCTCTCCCGCGGTCTAATTAATCATGTTAGGGTTACGGACACTGATGGGCCGGAAGGGGCGCTTCCTGATGATTTAATCGAGTATGGAAACATGGAGCGTGACTATAAACCACGCCACGGAACAGTTGCCAAAAAACCGAAGGCCGCTGTTGGAATGTATCTCGAGCGTCCTGATCTGCAATATTCGATCGGAACCAAGATCAACCATCGGGTTGCCGCAGACTTAGAGAAGCACGGAGTACACGAGATCATGGCTCACGCCGATGCCCCAAGTTTTGAACCGGAGATGGTGCGAGATATTGAGAATTTGGCTCAGTCCCCTGACTGGCAGGTTCGTCTTGGCGGTTGGGGATTGGAGAAAGGAATCATTGAGGCAACAGTTAGATCTAGGGATTCAAAAGAACACTCAACAAGCTTCATTCCAGGACTTGCCCGCGCTAAGGACTTTGGTCAAGATTTAAATGCATCAGGAATTTATTAATTGTGTTTCTACTACCCCGGGTGTATACTTTACGGGTGTATAGAACCACAATTTTTGGAGAAGAATCATAATGTCAGATCCTACTATGCTAAAAAAAGCGGATGATAATAGTATGTCAATGCAGCCTGGCGGACAGCCGGGTCAGGACGCACAGTTCGAAAGAACTTTTGCGGATCTCGCATACGCTTTTCTTAAAGACAGGGCTCCAAAGCTTCTTGACTATCTAGTTGGTTTCCAGGTTATTGATAAGAATGATGATGCGACAAAGGCTGCAGGAATTTTTGGATTTAAGATGTCCAAGCAGTGGTACTATGCCCCCGTATTCTTCATCAACGGAGAGTTAAAGGGTTACGAGTTGCTGTACATTAAAGCCCAGGACTCATTCGTTCCATTACAGGAAAACTGGGTTAACTATTTGATTAATCGTAAGCCGATTGTCCTTGGTGAGAGCCACGCGTTCAATGCTCAAGAGATCCGCAACATTCAACCTGACTTTACGCCTTTCCGAGACTCCCCATTTTCTAAGTCATCAAACTTTGCCTCTGAAGCGATTTGTAAGGCCAGGGGATTTAAGAAAGTTGGCTACTACATTCAAGGTGAGCCGTTTGACATCGAGCCAGCAATGGCGTGTTTTACAATCTCACCCACTTGTGATACTTACAAGCAGGCTGCAGCCAGAACCTCGCTAAGCGCGGTTCTAAAAGATATGGGGCTCAAGGCCGTCACAAAGATTGCCAGTCGGATGCAATCAAATCCACTCTTTGCTCGGTCTGTATTGTCCTTCTACGACCTGCACGATATCCTGCCAGCATTTCCTAAGAAAGCAGAAGTTGTGGCGCCTGCAAAGGTGAGGACTGGTTTCGAGCTAATCAAGCTATCCGAGAAACGTAATCTTCTGGATAGTGAACTTACAGACGCTGAGCGGGATGAGCTTGTTGCGGATGGAATTACCATTCGGGATCATCGGGATGGCACAACCCAGGTATTCAGCGCAGTACTCGAGACCCAGCTCACAAATCCAACCGAGACGGGCGTCTATCAGCTTTTGGTTCGCCCCGCCCAGTTCATTGAGGTTCTAATCATTGTTGCTCCAAAGACAATCGGTACGGGTGTTGCCAATATTTGTACAGTAATTACTAAAGCCGGGAAAGGGTATACCAATGTTCTTCAGGGTGCCTTGTGTGTTAAGCCTGTGCCCGACCCGCGAACTGAGTACCTAAAGTGGTTTAAAGACTTTCCAACACGGTTGGAAAATCTTAAGGACTCAGCGATTTACAGCATTGTTGCTGAAGACGGTACTGGCACCATCCCATTTCAAGTTGAGCAGAAGATCACAGAAGACGGGGACACCCAGTATTTCGTTAGGGCTTGCACTAGTACGGCTGGTGATTGCGGGCTGGCAATTCGATCCCACGCCCGTAATGATTACTCCTATGCTAAAATTGAGCACAGCCGCGCAGGATACGATATTCCTAGAAAAGTTAGTGCAAAAGAAAAAGATGGAAGAGAATCAGTCGCGGATGCTGGTAAGATTTATGGGGTTCGAAGAATTGTTATTAGTAAGACAGCTACAGGTTTGGTAAATATCGGAGATACCTTGTTTGTTGGCAATAGCTGCAAAGCAGCGAAGATTGACAGTACTTCAGTTTATGGGGATCAACTCGGCTATCCATTAGGAACAATGAGTGACATTGAGCACGAGCTATATAAGTCAGGTGCATATCACCCGTTCCAGGTTTACAGCGACGGGGTTACCTACCAGGTTAAGGATGCACAGGCTATCTCAAAGAGTCTAACAAAGATTTCAGCGATTGAGTATATTGTTCGCCACTACAATACTGATTTAGGCACAGCAAAGGCAGTTGTTAAGCAAGCCTCCGCAGACGGGGTTACAAAGCAGCTCGTGAAGTTATCCGCCAATAATCGGGTGGGTGGCGAGGCCTATGCCCCGGATATCGGTGCGATTCTGCAGACAACAATGCCGTCATACTCGGACCGTAATCGAGCAATTGTTCAGCCAGCAGTTGACGGGGCGTACCGCGTTGATTCCATGCTGCCTCCTCCGGGATACAAGGATCGGGCGCTTGAGCCGCTGGACGAGTCCGCGACTAACCTAGCAACCAGGGCTGCAAAGAGTGGACAAAAAGAAGTATTCGATACAGCGATTGTAAGTTCCCTTGTCAAAGCGGTGGATATTGGGACTCACATTGATAAGTACCTAGGTGATCTAATGGTCGGCGTGGACCGAATTGGACGCCTGCTGTTTATGTTCTATTGGCATAATGATAAGTTCGTAGATCGTTACGGTGAGACAGAGATGAGCGAGCTCGAGGATTCACTCAAGAACACCTTTAAGTCCTCGGGGGATTTAGTCCTGTTTCTAAAGAAGAAAACTGCTGAGCCTGAAATGTCGATGATGGGGTCTGATGTTGACCTCGATGGCATTGAGAGCTAAGGAGGAGAAATGGACGACCAAGAAAACATGGCGATGGCCCAAGAGATTAAAAACCGGGTTTCCGAGTTTCTCGAATCGTTTGTACTTTGCGGCTACACTGCGGATGGTGAGCGGATCAGTATTGCGGTCTCTAAGACAGAGCAACAGTCAGACGCCCTCGCAAGCTTTTTAGGAATTATTTGTGATGATATCGTGCGTTCGGTTTCGGTGCGGGCTCCGGACGAGACAGAAGAAGATTAGGAATGTACATTAACGACGAGCAGCTTGAAGCCTATCAGCAAACATTTAAGGATCAAGAAAACGAGCTAGAGTGCTTAAGACTAGAGATTAGTCTCTTGCAGTCGGAGCTCGAGAGGTATCGGGCTGAGAAAGAATATCAGTTACGGCGTGGTCTTCCGGGGATTCAAAGTGGATTTACTGCCAGGGAAGACAGGCTCGCATTAAATGAGTTTTTAGATTGTGATACTCAGTACTAAGAATGATAGTTTTCGTACCAAGGATTGGCGCTGGTTACGGGCTCAGGATTTGCTTGATTCCCGACGCACACCAGCACCAGAGGTAGACGACGCGCAGGTTACGCAGGCATATCGGTTTTTAATCCGGCTACAGCAAGCCGAAGAGCCGATAACCAGGAACAAGGAAGCCAAGCTTAGAAAGTTAGTTGAAGAGTTTGGTCCTTTGTACTATGCTTTTGATGCCTACAGTAAAGCGAACTTTATTCGCTGGGCAGTTGAGGCAATGATTGTTGCGAGGATGCCGGCAGAGGACATTGCAGCTCAGGTACCTTGTGAGGTCGCGGTGGTTAAAGCGTACGAGGATGTGTTTTTTGATGTTCGGGATCGGCTGGATAGCTCACTATATGTTTTGAATGATCTGCTAAGTCCCGGACTGACAAAGGGAGCATCCCCAAAGAATTTTGATTTTTATTGGAAGTCGTTAGGTTATTTTTATGGGGCAGACATGCTTAAGGAGTATTGGGCAGTCGGTGGGCTTACTCGAAAGACTCAGTCCCATATGGATGAGTTGATTAGCAGCATGGTTCGGAAGAATGCGGCCGAAGCATCCTTTACTCGGAGTATTAGTAGCTACTCTGCTCCTGAGATTATGCAAGAGTATTTAGAGCTGATGAAGATCGAGCACGTGAAGTCAACCGCGGTTGCGCCGACAACCCCGATTGTAGATGACGCGGCCACAATGGTTCAAGCAATTCAGTTTTCAGTAAAGAGTCTCGCAGGTGAGGTGGAAGAACCACCAGAACGTCTGGCATCTGTGATGGAAAGACTTAGGAAGCCAGACACAAATATAGTCGACGTAGTCGACGTAAGTAAAGCCGCAGCGAAGGAGTAATATGGAAATCAAGACAGCAGAACAGATGAAGGCAAAAATCACCGAGTCATTTAGCGAAGGAGTTGTTGAGTTCGCTAAGGATGCTGGACTTAGTGAGGAGCAGCTAACGAAGGTCGCCGGGTTTATTCAAGAGAGACTCGCAGAGGCCGCCAGTCAGGAGTCTAAATAATTATTGTTGATTCTTGACCCTCAACATCTTACACTAAAGGACAACATATGAACACTAAAACTACCGCCCTAGACGCACAAACATCAATCGCTACTTACGAAAAACTAGCGGAAGCTTTCGACCAAGGCCGCCGCGACTTTATAGACGACGCTGGTCTTACTGAAAAATGCGCAGCTATCCAAAGGCAGGTCGCTGCATTTGTTGCCGCCACCGAAGACGGTCTTGAGAAGGCCGGCGCGAGTAATGAGCAGATCGCGGAAGCCTGGATTGGTATTTTAAAGCAAGCTGATGGCGAATCTACTACAGCACCGACGGTGCCGTCGGATGCCGCGATAGACACGTTTCTGGCAAACCAGGGCTTCAAATCTCCGAAGCTTGACTTTACTCCAGACCCGAAGGAGCTGGCTAAAGAATACGTGGCAAGCAACCCGCGTCCTGGATTATTTAGTCAGTTTGGGATGCCTAACAGTGATAGTTTTCCTGGCATGGCCGTCGGTGCGCTTGCTGGGGCCGCTGGGTTGCCGCTATTGAGTTTACTTCAAGATAAGAAAAAACGTCCTGGACTTTTGGCCACCATACTTGGTGGTGGTGCCCTGGGTGCGCTCGGCGGCTACGCTGCGCATGGCCTAAATTCCGGCTTAGCTGCTGATAAGGCGTGGCAGTACGCTGGCCGCGGCAACGTAACTTCGCGAACGCCAAACACGCCGAATCCCAGCTTAGCTGCTGATAAGACGTGGCAGGGCGCTGGTGCGGTTGGTGGCAGCCCATCAAAGTAGTTTGGCATAGGAATACATATGGAAACAATTACTAAAGATCAAGAGAAGCAAATACTGGATGGACTAAAGGTCGCCATTAAACAAGCCAATGCAGGTGTTGCCCCCAGCACCGCAATCGCTAAGGTTGCTTCAGACCTTGGATTTGGTAAGGACTTTACCTTGCGGATGGTCGAAGCATTTAATGTTTCAAAAACTCTAAAGCACTACAAGGAAGCCTCAGGCACCGAGCGTGCAGAGTCTTTTGCGATCGCGGATCCGGTAGAGGTCCTTTCAGAAATGTATCCTCAAAATGTAGCAACCCCAGGACACAGAAAAGAAGCTGAGTTTGTTCCTTTAGAGGTGTTGGCAAAGGAAGCGACCTACTTCGATACAACCCGGGATGTGATTCCGCTCCACAGTGGCAAGGAAGTGCATACTTACGGACAGGCAGATATTAATCATTTGCTTAGCCGGGCCTATGGTGAGAGCGACAGGCTGCAGAAGCGAGCCGAGGCTGCGAGACTTGAGCTTAGTATCTCTAGGAATAAGATGCTTACAGCAGTCGACAAGATGGCTGAGTATTTTAGACAATTTGGCCATGCGGCTTTCAATGAAGTTGAGGCCCACCTTTTAAGTAAGGATGCTGCCGCAAAACATGTTTTAAACATTGTGTATACTACCTCAAATGCAGCAGCCCTCGGCGAGAAACGGGCGTCTGTAGTGAAGCAATCAACGAGTCCTAAGATGGCAGAGGTTGATGCCCTCTATGCAAAGATCGTGGCCACAACAGACGCGTATATCTCGAGTGCTAGGGTCGCCAATTCCTTGCAAAAAGAAGCAGAGGCTTGTAAGCAAGGATTGCAAGCGCGTGTAAGCTTTTTGTCTAAATCCGGAGCACTGCTTGACTCCGTAAAAGATATCGGCATGATTTCGGAGATGAAGAAAAAGCCGAATGCCGGATCAATTCAACAAAAAGCTATCAGTAATGTTCTGGATCCAAAGCTAGAGACAGAGTATAAAAATATTGATGCTCAGCTGATGCTTAGTGATTTAATGAAGAATGATCCTGTGATTAAGCGGCACGATCCGCACAAGGTGCTCACTGCCTATAACGAGGTAGCGCAGGTCACTCCTAGACTTTCAGAATCACCAATGATGATGCGCACAGTCTTGCGCCGATACCTAGAAGGTGATGGCGTAGACACATTTGAGGCAAAAAATTTACTTGATGTTGAGAATCAAATGAAGAAGCGTGATGAGCCAGGTACTGACTACAAGTACCTTCTCACTGCCCCGGGTGCTGGAAAATCTGATGAATAACACTTTTGTCGATAACTTAGTTAAAATAGCGACAACAAACTCTGTTTCAGGAGATGCGTCTGATATAGATATGGACGCGTTACAGAGTTCGGCGATTGCCGCCGGTACAGCGGATCCTAGACTTGTGGCACAGTTTGCGGCTAGCCCGAACGTACTCCAGGTCGCACCGCAAAATTTATACGCAACGACTCCTAACTATTTACCGTACACTGTTGGCTCCGGCGTCGCCGCCGGAACACTTCTTGCCTCTCGGACTGTTAGAAATGGCGTGGCTGCCGGGTTACCATTTGGCTTGAAAAATAGACAGCTCTATGACGCACTCCTCGGCAATACCGGTTCATCGGCTACGAGTCCTTTAATGCGCCAAATATTTGGTGGTTCAAGGGATGCAGCCGGTAAGGTATCTTTTACAGCAAGAACTGCTCCCACTGATATTGAAAAGTATCTGACCGGCTTGCGCGAGGGAACCTCATTCTCCACAGGGATCGAGTTAAGGCCTTACGGTTATGGTGGTAAATCTATGGCAGAGTGGAATACCCCGGCTTCCGGCAGGTGGATCACAAAACCATTCAGGCTTGCTGCAAACTACTTAGGAGGCAACCAAGCGGCAGGGCAGGCTCTAGAGGACATTAAAAGCGAAGTAGGTGCTCGTATCGGGTCTAAGCCTTGGAGAGAAATATTAGCCGATACCTCTAGTGAGCTGAGTCATTCAGCGCACTCCGGTCGGGCTGGAGCTATTCTTGCTGGGATGGCAACTCTTGCGGGAGTAGGCACATACGGCTATCAAAGACTTTTTAATAAACTACCGGATCCTAGAATTAATCCAGACCTTGTTGCCATTCAGAGGGAGCGACAAGCAGATCAAGTCAAGGATTTCAACGCTATCCTTAGTACAGATCTTAGTAAGGAGACCGGCAAGTCAAATGGCGCCCAAGCTCCGGATGAGGGGCTTTCACTAACGCAAAAGATTCTTCTTGCAGCCGGTATTCCTCTGGCGGCGTACGGAGGCTATAGGCTTTACAATAATCTTAAGAAGAAAAAGAATAGCCCACCCGCCGACGATCAGGGGTAATCAATATGGAACCATTTCTTAAAGTAATTCTCCCTGCGTCCTACAACTACGAAGACAACGTGGTCAGCATTGTGGATGTCCACAGTCGCGGGGTGGATAGCGCCTGGATGTCAAAACGCGCCGCCGCTGGGGTATTCAAGACCGCAGATATTAAACCTGAAAAGGGTCACTCTTTCCTGCACGTCATCGCAATGGGCGACAGTGAGTACTACGGGGCCAATCGAAATGGCGACATTTTCTTTAAGCAAGGCCAGGATTATCATTTTCCGGAACCGAAGGATAAAAATAAATCCCATGTTAAAATAGCGCACGGAAATAAGACCCGGCACTGGACATTCGAGAAGTTTGCAAAGGTCTATCGACATCACTGCAATAAAGATCCAAAGAAGTCCTGTGGTGACGTGGTCAAGAGCGCGCACAATGAAGCGATGAGTCGGGTAGAGCTTATCCTTCGGGTTCCGGATGCTGACTGGAAAGAGGATCTAGAGAAGATAGCCAGCGGTAAAGATTTAGCTGTTTCGATGGCCTGTAAGGTGCCGTATGATTATTGCAGCATTTGTGGTAACCAGGCAGCCAAACGCGCCGAGTACTGCGATCACTTGCTCAGTAACATGACGCAGATTACAAAGTCAGGACATCAGGTAGGCGCGATTAACGATCACATGACATTCTTTGATATTTCCAAAGTGACAGTCCCTGCGGATAGAATTGCATTTAGCCTGCTCAAGGTAGCGAGCGCAAACCAGGTTGTTTCCGGAGCAGAGCTCGCCGAGAATGAAACGCTGTATCCGCCGATTCTTGATGGCTACGCAGATCTCTCACTGGAGAAACTTAGTTCCAAGCTAGCTAGTCTAAGTAAGCTTTCAGACATCGAAAAAGAAGTACAAGGAATAGTATCAGGCAAATCCAAGAAAGACGATAAGCATCACAGACTCACAATAACCTTCCATAAAGAAGTGAGACCGGACATCGAAGACGAGGATATTGCACAGTTGAAGTCAGCCGGCGCCGGCGTTGATGACGTGCTCGGTGGGTTGACATCCAGCGGAATCTGTCTTAATGTATCTGAGTTTGCCAAGGTTATTCTTGGCGATAAGTATTATAAGGTTGCAAGTATTGTGCACGAGGCGGAGTCAGTATTGCCAGGTATCTACACCAGAGCTCTAGAAGACTTCAACGGTAAGTCAGAAGTCCTAAAGAACTTTGAACTAGGAACATCTTTGCTCTCAAGATCAGCTCGAGAGAAGATTGCAGAGTTGACACCTACGCACTCGATTACAAAGAGTGCTGTGGACTCACGGGCAGTAATGGCAGCCATTCGTAAACTGAGTATTGAAAAGACTGCAGGAGTAGCAGGCGGCACAGCAAATGTGTCCCCAGCTGCTGGGCATCTAGCCAATCTTTATAGCCGATATAAGTTAGCATTTTTAACCCACTCCGGTGCGCTTACAGGTGATGACTTTTTGGCAAAGATGGCTGTTATGCAGAACTATGTTATTTAGCAGAAGTAACTTATACAACTTTGTTGTTGCTTTTTAAAAATAATTCAATACACTAAGAGATAGTTAACCGTTAATTAAGTCTAGACGAAATTTAACACGTTAGGAGAAACAAGCTATGGCCACATACGGATCAAAAATTCAGGGAGAAATCGACCAATGGTTGTCGGAAGCCCTTGATAAGCGCGCAAGTGAAGGAGACACTAACACTTCACACCCATCGAAGAAAGTCGAAGACGCAACTGAGAAAGCCACAGAAGGCGCTCGTAGCGCGGAAAACACCGCTGACGTAAAGTCACAAATTCATAATTCAATTGACGCCGCCTCAGCTGATGCAACATCAGGTGCAGGCCGCGGAGAAAAGAATCCTTCACTCCACCTTGGAAATGAATCAAAGTCAACAGGCGAAGACCCAGCGCATGAAACATCCAGCGTGAAAGGAACAAAGGATGACGCAGGGCGCAATGGCGGAACCTCGCATCCAGCAAAAGGTTCATTCGGTGAAAAGTACAGCTCCCTCTACGCATCAGGTAACGATATCCTAACAGCAATTGCGGCAGCTACCAAGACAGCGTCGAAGACTTGTAAGTGTGGTAAAGTGCCATGTGCTTGCGAGAAGAAAATCGAAGCAGCTGTAAAGCATGTCGAAAAGATTGAAGAGCCAAAGGATGAAGAACCGAAAGAAATTTTAGAAGCCAAGGCCGCAGGTTACCAAGCAGCGTATGCTGCAGCGGTACAGATTGGATTGGTTAAGGACGCGGGTGTTGAGCAGGCCCGCCAGGCTGATGCAGAAGTCATTGCAAATATTGTTAAGTCAGCAGAGAAGGACGCAGCGAATGTGTTTGACTACATCGCGGGATTCATTAAGGCAAGCGAGGGGGAACAAGAAGCGATGATGGCAGCAGGCCAGGGCGCTCCAGCAGGTCCAGAAGGAGTTGCACTTCCTCCAGCAGCAGGTCCAGAAGCAGCAGGCGGAGCCCCAGCAGGTGGCGCGGGCGGTCAGCCGAGCGAGCAAGAAATTATGGCCCTTGTGGAATCACTCATACAGGCGGGTGTAAAGCCTGAAGATATTTTGGCACTAGCCCAGCATGAAGGCGCAGTCGGCGGTGCACCAACTGAAGGTGCCGCTCCTGGTGGAATGTCCCCAGGCGCTGGTCAAGGCCCAGGAATGGAAGCACAAGCATCAGCTGGTGCAGTAAAGGCGGCAGAAGCAATGCGATCTGCGCTTAAGACGCTAGCCTCTAACTCAAAATAATAGGAGCGAAAAATACCATGGCTACAGTAAATATTGATTCAAGCGAGCTCAAGAAGATGGCCACATACGTGGCGGAGACTCAGCCGTTGATTGAAAAGAGTGCGCGGCAAGAACAACTCTTGGCAGAAAAAGCTGAAGAAGCTGTTGAGATTTTGGCGAAGCAGGGTTTGCTAAGCCCGCATCTAAAGGCTGCTAAGGCAAAAGAATTTGCGTCAAATCCAGTATCGATTCTTGACGCACTACAAAAAACAGCATCGGTTACCCGGGCTGAAACAATTGGAAGCCCTGATAAGGATTCCGTCAAGGCTGCGGGCGCGAAGGGGTCAGAAGCTGACTCAGCGTTTGCTGCTAGATTAATGGGAAACAGTTAACTAACTAAGGAGAGTAGAAAATATGAGTACACCTGCTCAAATGTTTGATCATGAGTTGAATCCTATCAAAGGCTGGCCGAGTCCGTACGCCCTGGACAAAGCCCTGAACGTCAAGTCTGGCGAACCGGCAATTTATGCCGGTAGTGTCGTATCGATCGATCCGACCACGGGCGCTCTTCGTCTAGGTCTTATCGACAATGCGATGCCGCTATTTGCGTTCCAGAATTCCTATGATTTGGATGTAGTTGGCGATGATGGCAATCTAGTTGGTCAAGGAACATCAACCCCACGTATTAACACGTTGGTGGCTGTAGGTTCTTATGAGCTAGAATCGACCCAGTTTGTAGCTGGATCATATGCCCCGAACGCGCAGTTGACTTCACCAGCCCCAGCAGCTGCAAACGCTGGTCTGTTGACTTCAGGCGCATTTGGAACAAACACGATCTGTGGTATTGTGAGTGATGGAACCCTAACGAATGAATTCCGTAAAGGCGTCATTCGCTTCTGGCCTGTCTTCTTGCCACACGCCTAAACAATTAACCAATAATAATTAATACATTATTAAGGAGAGTGCGCGATGAGTGAATATAGCACAAAAGCGGTTAACCAAGCATTCTATGACCAGATCACATCTGACGATCATGGCATGCAAAAGAACGCCCAACAAGCCGTCAATGAATTTACACGCGTGAAAATGCGTGAAGATGGCTTCTGGCGCAAAATCATTCCACCTGTACCGATCACCAACGATGAGTTGGATCGTCAAGTCGATACCGACAAGAACGTGAAGATCGTGGACAAGGAACCGGGTTCTCCAGCGGCTATCAGCATCCCCTATGCAACATTGCCGATGAACCGGTATATCCGTGGCCCGCGTTACCGCGTTATGTTCGACCGTATCGCAACCCCACGCTTCACGAAGGACATTGATGAACTTCGTACCTGGGACATGGACATTCGCCAAGTCTTGAGCGACAACGCGATCAAAGACATGTTGGCAGAAGAAGACGGCAAAGCCATCCGCGCAGTCAATAGCTTGCTCGGCACAGTGAATACTCCGGTAACGGAAACAAACACAGTGCAGTACAAGACGATCAGCGGTGGTATCACCCGCGAGACATTTAACGAAGCATTGAAGGTTATGCCGTCAACGCCATCTCACTTGGAAACCTCAACACTGTTGATGAACAACATCACAGTGAAAGATCTCCAAAAATGGGGTCGTGATGAAATCGGTGGTGACCTCTCTGAAGAAATCCTTCTAAAGGGCTACTCAGAGAGCACATTCTTGAACACACGCGTGCTCGTAACGATCAAGCGCGACCTTGTTCCGGATAACACCTTCTTCATGTTCGCGGAACCTAAGTTCCTTGGTAAGTTCTTCGTTCTCGAAGATACGACCATGGCAATTGAACGTAAGTTCTACTTGCTTGAGTTCTTCGCATACGAAAGTATTGGATCTGCAATCGGTAACGTGGCTGGAATAGCCCGTGTCGATTTCACGTCATAATCTGTAGTTTAAAAGTCATAGAGTCGGGGTTGACAGCCGCGACTCTATGACGTAAATTGGAGGCATGGAAAAAATGCTTAAGTTAAAAAGTTTGGTCGCTCTAGCGACAGCAGTTCTTGTATCTTCAGCAGCGATCGCTGCTTCTGACAACACAGTCGGCTACGATAAGGGGATTCTCCCAGTCTACGCCTCTGGAACCACAGATTCTAACGGCTTGCTCACTGTTTACCTTGCCACATCAGGCGTAGGCAATACTCTGACAGACCTAGTTTCTGGTATTTCAGTATCTGTTGTATCAACAAATAATGGCGTTCTAACGTCACTGATTCGTGGTGCTGTTTCTGATCTAACGTCTAAGGATGCAGGCAAGATTGTTACAAACGTGACATCGAGTCTAACTAACATCATTTCAGGGATCAGTAACTACGGCCCGACAGTATTGCTAAACACAAATATCAGCACTATCGTCAATGCGCAGGTTACGTCGATTACATCGAATGCAATCAGTCTATTGGCATATCTGAACACAGTTAGCACATCGAACCAGACTGTTTACTCCGTTCTCGTTGGATCCACGACAGGCTCGTTCACTAATGTTTACGGAACAGCAACAAATGTTCTTACCTACGTTACCGGTCTGACAACAAGCAATATTGTTGCCACGCAGACATTGGTTGCAAGAGTGCCAGTGGCTAATAAGACCGTAAAGGTTTTAATCCCAGTAGCAGTAAGTAAGTAAGGAGACAATTCATGAATACCCAAAATACAGAAGCAACCGTCGGTGATGTACTGTTCCAAAGGGTGTATGCCCCGGCATTCATTGCGAAAGCAGCGGAGCTCGGTATCACGCCTGCTAATGAACAGGAACTCTCAGATCTTCTAGAGATCGCCGCCGGAGTTCGCATCAAGGAAGCAGAACTAGCCGGCGACCGGGACAGATCAGCTGGAGCTGTAATTAAGACAGCAGCAGCCGGTATGCGCGGTCTTCTTGGTGCTCAGGCTTATTCGCAGCAAGAAGCTCAAGTCAGTGCTGAGACAGTTAAAGCGGCACAAGCTGACCCGTATGTTCAGGCTGCTCTCGAAGCCCTCAGACAATAACTAACTCTTAACCTGCCGGGGTGTCACGAGCACCCCGGCGGCTGTTAAAAAGGAATTATGGGCGTAGGTCTAAAATCTCTCTACCTTACTACGTATTTAACTGGCAAGAAACTGTATCGTACCGTTTCCGCCGATGATGTTGTTACCACCGGTCCGCTAAGCTCTGTAGCCGTTCTTGATCTAACTGTCGATTCCGGCAAGATGATCCAGAATTCAGGGACTATAACCTACGGTACCAACATGCGCGGAAGTAATGCCTATCTCGCACTTTATGTGTCCCCAACATCAGGTACCCCAACTATTCAGCTTTGGGCATTCGGCGGAGATGACGCTCAGGTTGCCCCTCAAAAGTATTTACCCTATGGTGCTGCTGTAAGTATTCCCGCAACAGGCTCTGTTGTTGTATTTAAAGACATTCCGGCAAACATGTATAAAGTGACAGTGAGCGGTACTTCAGGAAGTGCAGTAGCATTGGTAGAACAACACTCAGAATAATGTATCCATCAAATTAGTTTAAACTCGGCATAAAGTTTATTGCTTTGTGCCGAGTTTAGCTTTATAGTGAACCTATGAGCGACTGTATCCCAACATCTAGCACAAAGCCAACAGCCCCGGCTGACACAGGCACTGCGGATCTTCCGCATACCCCTGCTTCAGATTTTGGTAATCCTACCTGTTTGGGAAGTAAGTTTGTCCTAAATGTCAAACAAGGTCAGAGAGTAAATCTTACCCTCAATCTGGTCGATAGGACAGGCACTGTGATTGATTTAACGCCTATTTCAGGCAAGATTATCACTACCTCAAGCTCTTCGTCCTCAGGCGGCCCGCTGATGTATACAGCCCGATTTATGGCTGAAGAGCGGCCGGATTCACACATGCTCACTATGGATGTTCCTGCGGTTGTTACAGACTACGCAAAAGGGATTGTCGAGGTTCAGCTGGATCGAGCTCAGACTAACCGACCTGGTATATTCTTTGCACAGGTAGCAATATTTGATACCGATGGCAATCTTATGCAGTCAACTCCGTACTGGCTGTCGGTTGAGCACACAGTCCAAACTGAGTCAAACGGACCAATCTCCATTGCTGAGGTGCGGCTAATCCTACGGGATGTCTGCCCGGATCAAAATTTTCTTTTAGACGATGTAGAGTTCTCAGATACCGAAATTGCATTCTGCATTATTCGGCCGATTGATGAGTTCAACGAAACCTATCAGCCGAAGACCAGCTATACAGCCTCAACATTCCCGTGGCGGTCACACTGGTTGAACGCAGCCTCTGGCTACTTAATGCGGATGGCGGCAAACTCTTACGCCCGTAACTATCTTGACTATGGTGTTAGCGGGGCACAGATCAATCTACAAAATAAGGTTAAGATTTACACAGAGCTATCAAGCCAGCTGCTGGCAGAGTGGAAGGAGTTTATTAAGTCCTCCAAGCTTGAGCAGAATATCGAAAACGCATGGGGTACGCAGCGCAGCTCGTATGTTAGAAGATGGTTCTAATCCAGCAGGTTCTTTGTATAAGTTGTAATTTCATTAAAGCCCACAAGCGCGGAGAGCACACAGGACGTAGGACATAGTATGGCGGAGGTATTTCAGCCACTTAAAATTTATAGCCGTACCCAGGGCGGGACTTTGATTCATTGGGATTTAAATCCTTTTTTCAAAGCCGCCCAGCCTTACACTTTCAAGGTGTACGTCACAGACTTTGCTGCTTCACAGAACTTCGAGCTGGCGGCAGTAGTGCTCAATAACAATTTTGCGATTGACACAAAGCAGCGGACATACTCTAAGGATTGGGATATCCAATACAGAGTAGATCTTGTGGATAACAACAATGTAGTGTACTCCTCACGGGTTGCTTCTGCTCAAGGGCAGATGTCAAAACAGGAGTACCTGTTATCCCGAGCAATCATTCAGCGTGAGACTCTCTGGATGACTAAATTTGGCGGAACCTGTGGTTTCCTCTGGAAGCGCAGACAGTGGGGTCCGGTGTGTACGACCTGCGGCGACTGGGATACCCAAGAGGCCACTCGTGGTAGTAATTGTTCTGAGTGTTTTGGGGTCGGAATTACGGGCGGCTACTATGACCCAATTACGTTCTATGTTGGGCAGTCCCAAGGTGGGGCCCCGCACCATAAGAAAGTAACCACAGAGAACGCAGGGGTAGAGGATAATCGGGCCCGAAAAGCCAGGGCAATAATTTGTCCTGAGATGAATACTAACGATGTGTGGTGTAATGCTGTGACGGATCAGAGATATATTGTTGGTAGTGTTGGCTATATTGACTTTAAGATGTGCCCAATTATTCAGGATCCGATCGAGCTTCGTCTTGCGCCAGCGACTGATGTGGTTTATAATTTAGTTCGTCCGGATGAGGTCATATCCTCAAGCTCGTCTAGCTCTAGTAGCGCATAGGCTAGTATGGCACTCTCACGTGGAACAACATTTACGCCTGATCCGCAGGTTGTGAAGAAAGAGAAAGAAAAGGCTCCGTCACCTGTTGCGGTGGTTGAGACAAATCCAATGTTTGGGAAGATCTCGCTCGAGGGGTATCAACCACCGAGTAAAAGTAAACTTGAAAAGACGCTAGGAGTTACACGATAATGGCAATCATTGCACCAGGTGGGGTGGTAGGAATTACTACAGATGCACGCACGGACTGCGTGTCGTCCTTGTGTATTTCTAAACTAAAGCCACTAATCCTGACCGGTATTTTTGTTTCAATTGCCCGGCAGCATTTCTCACTCGCAGACAATCTTCGGGAAGAAAGTCTTCGGGAATTCATCTGGAATGCGGATGATACGAAGAGCAAAATCATGATTGAGTCAGCCACTCGGTGGAAGACAAATATAGTCCAGCAGCGTCCGGCAATTATGGTAAAGCGAATGGACTTGCATATGAGCGATTCCATAACATTTGGAGACCGTCTACAAGGAGGTACGGGTACCCCTTGTGCCGTAGTACTAATGGGCAGCCATACCCTCTTCTGTATCGCTAGTTCTGCCGCTGAGGCTGAAACCCTAGGTACAGAGCTGTTTTTTCAGCTTGTAGAGTTCAAGCCGCTACTGCAACAAGAGTTCATGTTTTTGAAACTAAAGATTGACAATTTCGGACAAATCGCTAAGCTAGAAGAGTCTAGTGAGCATTGGGTTACGCCGATTACAGTTTCATACGCATTTTCACATGCGTGGGTTATAGATAAAATAGCACCAGTATTAAAGAGTATCTCACTAGTAGTCGGGGAAAATTAAACAAATTTCGGAGAGTTAAACTATGGCATATATCGTACCACAGGCCCAAGTCTATCAGGAGTTCAACGCAACTTCTGTAGCAAACGCTAATCCACTACAAGCATTCATTGTTGGTCCTAACTACCAAACAATTCGCTATGCTCAGGCTTCTGAGAAGCAACTTGGAAGTCTTGGGGCGTACAATGCAGACCTCGCAACTAATTACGCCTGGCCAAATCTTCAGGTCGGTGCGGTCGTCATTCAAGGATTAACTCAGCTCTTTATCGATAACGCGCTGCTTCGCTACTACTACGTAGACGCAGGCTCCTCAAACACTACCTCAACTTTCGCAGCAGATGGTTATAAGAATCGGATTCACTCCACATCGATTAACTGGGTAACCTACAGCTCATTCGCTCGGAATGTCGGACTTGGCAACCGAGACGTAACTGTGGGCGATACTGTTACCGTGTCCGCAGTTGTTTCAGGTAACCCGGTTTCTCTAACAACCTATGTTGCCGGATTCATTAACGACATGACCGCATCCAGCAAGTCATCCTCAGCGGATTCCACCAACGCAGTAGGTACCGATGCAGGCACAGCCACACAGACATCTGGAACCTCAAACAATGTTGCGGTTGGAACAGTAAGTGTAGCAGCATATGATGGTCTTGCAGACGGTAACGTCAACGAGGTCTACACAGTTACTGTCACAACTGGCTCGATTGGTGGGGACGCAACGACAGCAGTCCTTAAGGTCGTCAGCGCGTCTGGTAATGACAGTGTTTCTACAGTTATCCCGGCAGCATTTGGTTCAGCTACGGCAATTGGTACCCGCGGTCTTGAAGTAACCTGGACAACAAGTGCTTCAAACAATTTTGTTGCTGGTCAGGTTTGGCGGATTGTTGTTTCCCAAAACTACGCAGCGGCTGTCGCAACAGTTACCGGAACATACACCGGGGCGACAAACACAACATATGTAGTTACCGTATCTGCAGGCGGACTATACGCAGCAAATCCGACAATCACAGTTAGTACCACAACAGGTATCGATGTTGGTGGCCCGTATGCGATCACAGCATCAGCAACCCCTGTAGCTATCGGATCCTATGGCCTAAGTGTTGCGTTTAGCAGTACTGGTCTATCTTTAGGGGATCGTTTCTACATCGTCTGCACAGCCCCCGCTAAGGCTGCGGTTAAGACAATCGTTCTCGGTAAGAATCTACCAGCAGCTTTGATCACAGGGGCACCGGCTTTGTCTGTTACCCTTGGAATTCAGAAGAACATTCAGGTCTCTGAAAATCGACTAGATGTTCCTGGTCAGGAAAATTTCGTGTCCACACTAGAATACGTCACAGTTAATGCCGGGATTACATCCGCGGATTCAACCTGGGTTGATGACACAGGTAATCTAATCCCGCTTCCTGTTATTTCTGGAGACGTGTTTGTGCAGTACAAGGCGTTCAGCCAAGTAGGCACAGATGCGCCGTACACGGCCTCAACAGAAGCCGACATCATTACGTACCTTGGTGGCGCCATTGATGCCGACCACGAGTTACAGACAGGTATTGCTAAAGCCCTGGCAAACTCTAACGGGGTGCCGGTATATTTCATGGCAACGGCAGATGATACTCTTGCGTCCTATGAGGTAGCCCTTGAAGCAGTGACGGATAACACAAATATCTACGCTATCGTCCCGATGACCTTTGATCGTGCAATTCAGGATGAATGCGCAGCCCATGTGCAGACAATGAGTACTCCTGAGAACGGACGATGGCGGATTACTTGGGTTTCAACCCAAGGTCTTTCAGAGATTCCAGTTTCTCAGACGCATCCAACAAGCGGAGATGCACTTCTTGCGACAATCGTTGTTGATCCAAACGCACCAACGACACAGTACACAATTGTTGACCTTGTGACCACAGGTGAAGTAACTCCATTGAGCTTTGTTACGGCCGGCGTCAAAGTTGGTGATGTGGTGCGGGCGCAGTATACCCTCGATGACTACAGTAACCCTGTATTCTCAGAGTATGTTGTTGCTCAAGTCATCAGTGATGACTCCCTACGTCTTGTTGCTGGTCCGTCTGTACCGGTTTCGGTTGCAGCCAAGATTGAAATTTGGCGGGTGCTTAACAGCACAGGTATTGCAAACTATGTTGGTAGCAAGGCCGCAGCTTTCGCCAGCCGTCGGGTATATAATGTGTGGCCCGACCAGGCTGTCTCAGCCGGCGTGACCTATCCGGGATATATTCTTGCAGCAGCCCTGGCGGGCTTGAAGTCAGGCGTTGTTCCGCAACAAGGGTTAACAAATGTTGCAGTTGCTGGCTTTGATGCCGTGCCGCGCTCGACGCGATTGATGAGCGTGTCAGATCTTAATACACTGGCGGGCGATGGGGTATACATTGTTACCCAGAATCCGGCCGGTACGATCTACACCCGGCACCAATTAAGCACAGATAATTCAGATCTCAACATGCAGGAACTATCGGTTACAACCAATGTTGATTCTATCAGCTACCTGCTTCTGGAAACAGTTGCTCCGTTCATCGGCAAGTACAACACTACGCCTGCAACTAGCGAGTTAGTTAGTGTGGCGATCGGACATCTTGCTACATCCTTAAGTGCTAGTGTTGGTACAACAGGTCCTCAAGTACTGGATATGGTGCTAACCTCTTTGGCAGCAAGCCCAATCCTGGCTGATAGATTGGTTGCAGTGGTTACCGCGGATCTACCGTACCCACTGAATATTATTGAAGTACACCTTGTGGTATAAACAAAAGTAAACAACAATAGAGGTATATTATGGCAGAGGTTTTTAACAGAACACAGACAGTTGGCGGAACATTCGATCCTCTCAGTGAGGGTGCAGTTGCGGTTACGTTTGGAGACATCCAAGGCCCAGGACTTCTGGTCGAAAATATTGGAGTAAACTACAGTCAAGATTTACAGAGACTGTATGAGCTAGGTTCTAATGCTGTTTATTTTATTGCCGGCCGTCCCGCTGGTGAGTTTACACTTGGTAAGATCGCTTCGCCGACTGACGTAGCCTCAAGCTTTATGACGAACTATGGAGATCCGTGCTCCTATGCGAACAGTGATATTAAACTGACTGCGAGTAATAAGTGGTGCAAATTTGTTGGAGTCGACCCCGTGTCCGCGCAGGGTGTTAGCTACACACTTAAGCAGGCATTGATTACAAGGCTTGGTATTACAATGGCATCCAAGGATATGCTCATTGGAGAGAATATTGGCGGTATGTTCGTAAGTCTAGAGCAGCCGTAACAGACTCAGGCAGTAGTTCTTGACAAGGCACGCGCTGTAATTCAGCTTGTGCCTTGTCTTTTGTAGTAGGTATGATATAGTTAATAGCAATAGGATTAGATAATGCCACCACTTAACTCAGGTACCAAAGCCCCAGTACTTCAAAAACCGGAGCAATTCTTAGCACAAGAGTTGCCGCGCATCACTCGGTTTGGTATTGGGATGATCATTGATGTACTCGGCGGTGAGAATCTTTACCTTATCCAAATTGACTCCGCCCCCATGTGGGCAATTGATCTTTCCTCTGAAAGCAGCTTTTCAAGACTAGCCCCTACAAAACTAGGACTACACGCTATCGGCACTCAGGTATTTTGTACCTACAGCACAGAGCTACCACAGTACGCGATTATCCTAGGCTCTGTACCATTTTTTCCGGATAAGCGCACAGCCTTATTTCAGGAAACAACCAAGCCTATTGACAGTACCCACCGAGCAAATAATCCAATTTGGCATTATCTAACCCAGAAAAATACTGTCACAAACTACAACGCCTGTCGGCCGCTGGACACCATCCCTGGATCTGATTTAGGATTTAATAACGAGCTAGGGGTTGGGGTTGGACTGTCGCGTCTGTTCGCCTGGATCCGAGCTTCGGAATGCGCCGGCATGTGGTGCTTCCAGCAGGATAATCTTGTTAGAATTCATTCCCACAATCTTGATCACTGGCACGCCGGCGGTGAGCGATCTGTTCGGGACGACGAAGGTGAGATTACAGATATTGATTGGATCAATCCTTATTCCTGGGAAGCCAAAGGTATGGCCAACCCCAAAGAGGACTTTACAACCGAGAACTCTGACGGCGGGGTATACAAACCAGGTCAAACCAAGTCTCGGCTTGAGCCTAAGTATGCAACCCAACAAGCGCCCCCGCGTCACATTCGTTTTAGAGGATACTTGGGCGACCTTGACCGAGAGATGGTGGTTGCGCCTGTCAAGCCGTCTGGCTCTGCTGCCTGGGGGCTTCGTGGACTTCTGGATATTCAGAAGCATGTGAACGGGCTGTACACAGTGCGTTCAGCCAAAGGAATCATCCATGAGAAATACATTTTCATTCCGGTGCCTAACCGAGAATACCTTCCTGAAGAGAACGCAGACCTCGGGGATTCCTACAAGAACTATCATGCTGCAGGCAGCCTCAGTCTTGGTACAGGAGACCCGCACGACAAAGAGGATTTCAAATGGAGCAAGTCTGATGAGACAGCCATAAACTGGGGGCAGAAGATCTACGATTACCACGCCCACATTTTTATGCACTACGGGATTGTGCCGATTCTCAAGCATAAGAATGATTGGTCCTTGCCTAAGAGCGAGGACACTAACTCAACCGGGGATAAGATTCCTGGGGCAGATGGTGCGATCTATAACAATTTTACAAAGATGAAAACCACATTTGAGTACAAGCTGCCGACCTACGGCACCTTGAATGTGGATCACCGAGATAAGGCCAACGGTGGAACAAAGTACTACTGCTCCCGGAGCATTATGGCACAGCTTGAGGATGGTTCAGTTTTAATTGAAGACGGCTACGGATCCTCAATTCACATGACAGGCGGTAATCTAATTATTTCCTGTCCGGGAGATGTCTGGATGCGGCCAGGACGTAACATGAATGTCTGGGCTCCGGATGACATTAATCTCAAAGCCGGAACTTCGATCGACATTACGGCTTCCAATAAAGATGTGCGGATCAAGGCTGAGAAAAATCTACACATGCTTGCGGGCAACGGTGGAGAGTCAGGCGGAGTGCTGATCGAGAGCCGGTCTGTAGATGGCAGCAACGCATACAGCGGGCCGGGAGAAGCCACAACTTCATATGGCATTACCCTGCTCGCGAAGACGTCAACCATCTCGACCTATGGGCTAAACAGCTATATCTCTACTATCGGGGCAGGCGGAACTCTTATCTTCGATGCTGGCGGCGGTACTGGTACAGTCACGACAATCGCAAATAACAACATTTGCTACACCAACCAGACACTGAAGCAGATCTTTGGCTACACCCCGGCCTCGAAGAGCGGCGCGGATCAGGCGGTCTGTAATGAGTTCTCAAAGAACTCTGCTCTTATCCAGAATAAAGGATACTTCGCAGTAAAGGTCGGCTCAACAATTTTGGATTCAAGTTTATTTGTAACCGGGTCTGCTGCCGCCAAGCAGGGCTACGACATCACCCCACAAACAAAGACTGCATCTGATATTTCAGGATTTATTACAACAATCATCGGGCAGATCTCTGCGAATACGGCACTTTCCGGCCCACAGCTTAGGACCGAGGTTTACGCCTCGTCAAAGATGGGGGATCAGCAGCTCATAGACACCCTAGCCTTCAGCTGCCGTAATGAGGAGCAGTATGGGTTAGCTGGAGAGGGGGTTATCATCCCTGAGTCCCGGTGGCAGTTCGCATATCGTCAGAATGGTACAGCAGATGCTTGGGATGAGAAGGCTGTTAGCTTCCACGGGGATAAAACAATGCCGCATCCTGGATACAATAACTGGACTAGTAAATCTTTATTTAGTAGAATAGAAAGCACGGAATTATTTGACTGGAGCACCCGACAGAACGATGTTGCTAAATCGGCGGCTAGTGACGGGACAGCACCAGCGACAAACAGCGCTGTATTGCAAGATAGTTATATTATTAGTAATCAGAACTAAAAACAGGTAGGAGACACATGGAAGATAAACAAACGCAGTTTGTAGTACCAGAAGGCCCAAAGCCTTTTGTGCCAGAAATTAAAGCAGAGACAAGTATACCGGCCACCGAGTCAGGTACGCCCCGTAGTGACGTCGGTGATGCTGCTGAGACAGAGTATAATAACAGCGACAGTAAAGTAACCGCAGTGGCATCGATTGATACTCGGGCCTGTCCACACTGTGGGTTGCAGTATCAGAAGGCGACAGCACTAGATGCTCCATCAGAGAGTGATAAGATGGCCTGGATGCGGCACATCCTCGGAGAGCCGCGCTTTACTAAAGAATTTGTTGAAATGGGTGGGGCCTTGAAGATTGTGCTTCGCAGCAGAACCACTGAGGAGAATGACCAGATCTTTAGCCAGCTTGAAGACGAGGTTAAGTCAGGAGTGATCGCCACAGCCCCGCTTATGTACAATCCGGGATATATGCTGCGGATGCAGCGGTTAATGCTTGTTTGTAGTTTGAAGCGCACCACTCCTCTGCGTCAGGCCGACTATCCTGAGTTGGTTAAAGCCGCTGAGTACAAAGATGCAGACGGTAAGCGCCGGAATATTGTGGTCGCGCATGATCTCCTCATCAATGGTATGAGTGAAGGTCTGCTGTCCATTCTGCTGGCCTGCCAGAAGCGGTTTGATGCGATCTGTCGTACCTTGATTATGCACACAACTGACGAAAATTTTTGGAAGCCGGCCGATGGAAAAGTTTAGCTGTAGCAGCTCAGGCATCTGGTCGGCTTGATTTTTGTAAAGCTGATAGCAATGATTTAAAGTGGTTAATTAAGGAGAAGCTGATACTCGATGAGATAGAGCGAGAGAGGATTACAGACGTGTATCGGACAGGGTGCCTACTTCACGCTTCAGCCGCCGGGGCATCCAATAAGGAGATATATGAGCATCACTTTAAGCAAGCTGACAAGCGCTTTAAGCGAATTACCGAGATTCTGCTTCCGTATGTCAGCAAGAGTCAGCAAATCGCGGGATCGAAGGCAGGCATTGGCGAGACTCCTGAAGAGATGCGAGAGAACTGGGCGAAAGTTTTCGGTAACCCAGATGACCCTGAGGTTGCCGCAAGAATTAAAGCGACCATTGAAGAGCTCTCAAAGAGGTCACAAGTCAAACAATCAGAAAAAACTGAAAGCAGTCGAATTAAAGTCAGAACAAAGGTAAAGAGAAAATAATAAACAATGGGCGATGGCTCTACATATGATCATTTGTTTGGAGACGGCTCGATGGTCCTGTCCAGTCGGAGTGGTGGAACATACGACTGGGCAGCACACCAGCAGCAGTTCTCCATCTGGCAGCAAATGGCGGCTCAGGCCCAGGAGACAACATCTGCCTACTACGGGACTCCTGTTTGGCAGCAAGGCATGTATGGTCAGGTACAGCAGCAAAATCAAAGCCCCTACACCTCGGTCGGAGATTATACGCCAAGATTTAGTGGCGGATTTCAGATACCGCAAATTCCGCTAATTGGAACCATTGGAAACTTGGTAGCCTCTGTAGGGCTTCAGCAGTTGGCTTTCAGCGCCGCGTCCGCCCAGGGATTCGACCGTCCGTTTGGCGGTCTTGGCCGGTATGACCCTCTGTCTGCTGCTTACGGCTCGCACATGATGTTTGAGTCTTGGAGAGCCGGCGGTATCGGAACCCCTAGAGACTACATCGAAAGCGCGCCAATGGCGGCCTTAAAGGCATGGGATAAGACGCGGCTAGCAGCAGTGCTTACAAACCTTAGAACAGCAGCTCTCGGGCCTAATGCAAGCCCCGAGGATCTTATGCGGGCATCCTCGGATTCAGCCAGGGCTGCTGAGACGATGAGTGATACCATGCTCAGCAGAGGAGGATTGGGAATGACTCTTCGAGGAGTTCTCGGCATGGCCGGCTCGCTCGGCATGCCTAGCTTGCCAGGTTTGATAAATCCTGCTGCTACTCTAGGTCCAGCGCTGTATCACGCCGCCAGCATCGGGCCGGGAGGCGTTGATCCGTTCGGGCTAAAAGGTAGCGATACTGCTGCAACATCCCTCGCGATTCTTGAGGCATCGTATCGCAAACTCGACGGACGCGAGAATCTAGAATACACCCGTGGAGTCAGTGTCGGTGAGACCGGAGACATCGCTATCGAGTTAGCAAGACGCGGGATTCTCGCGTCCCCGTTATCTGTTGCCGAGATGGCGCAGCACAAAGATGAGATAGCTAAGAACAAATTAGACAGGCAAGCCGGGCTAGTCGAGCAGTTTAAGAAAGTCCACGGCGGCGCAGCTCCTAGCACAGAAGAAGACGTGAAGATGGTTTCTGATATTGCGCTGCAAGGAGCAGAGGGCGAGCTGCGTAATTCAAGAATAGTTGAGCAACTTGGCGGAATGCACAAGATTGTCAATAGTCTTAAGGACATATTCGGAGACAAAAAAGGCATATCTGAACTCATTTTGAATTTAGATGAGATGACCGCCGGTGCACTTAAAGAGATGTCACCTGATGCTATTCATCAGCTCGCACAGAGAGTTACAGAAGTTTCTAGAATCACAGGAATCGCTACGCCGCTTATCACTGCTTCCGCTGCTATTGCCGCCAACCGTAGTCGTGCAATGGGGCTCAGTGGATCCTCTGGTACAGATATAGCGCTGCAGGCAGCCCTTGCGGGTAAAGCCTTCTCGGATATGAGTGCTATGGCTCCTGAGAAGATTTTCTTTGGAAGTACTACTGAGCAGGCAACTGTTGCAAGGTTTACTAAGAGGATACAGGACGCGCAGCAGTCTCCAATGGGGGTTACTCTTGCCGGACAGATTGCAGGATTCAGAGTGCTGGGAAACATTCAAAAATTTGATTCTAATTTATCCCAGGAAGATCTAATTCTAAAGCATGCAGCTGTGTCAAAGGATCCTGCTGAGAAAGCTTTTCTTGAGCGCTACGCCAGGGCAGTGAGTGGTGATTCTAACGAAGCAGGTTTTCTTGCCAGTGTTACTACTGGCGGCACGCCAGAGTTTAACCAGATGCAGGACATACAGAATCGGCGTGGGCTGCCACAAGACGTGGTAGGCATGTTGCGTAGTTCAGAAGCAATAGATACGCGGAAGGAGTTGAGCGACTCCAAGCTCATATCTGCCTTGCACAATCTACAGATGAATGAGGTTAGAGACCGACTGGAACACGCCGTACTTTCAGTATTTTCAGGCGCGAAGGGCGTCAAGCCAGGGAGCGAGACAAGGCTAGCGAAGGCTGTTGTGAAAGGTTTCTTAGCGTCATCCGCCGGTTCCGGTCCCGAGGCTATTAGGACTAATATTGAGGATAGTCTTGTCTCGGAGGATATTGCGCCTGACGAGGCCCGCCGATTTTCTGGGCTCGCTAGAGTCCCTATGGGGGTGACTGCTGCCGCCTTCAATTACGGTACCGAAGAGGAGATACTCGCCCAGTACAGTAGTCAGGCGGAAAAGTATCGAAAGAATCTTGCGGGGATAGCCGAGTCCCGCGCCATCGCAACCGAGTTATTTACTGTAGCTGGGATGGGACCGCAATCCTGGTCACATAAGCTTTACGACAGCATTACTTCTGCTGGTACAGGGCCACTAATTGAGCACATGGCTGATTTTGTGGATAATAAAAAAGTTAAAGAGCTCGGGAGTGTCATTGCTAGGTACAATAAGACAGGTGCTCTCCCAGGTACAGCAGCATATGCAAAGGCGGTTACTGATGCAATCGCTGACCCTGGAGCGCTGAAGCTTTTCCAAGATATAAGTAAGGATTTAGGCCAAAAGGTCGACAAGAGTGGTGCCCCCTCGGCTGCCTCAGACGAGATTATTAGTAGGTTTCTCAGCATGGTACCGGAAGGTCCAGGGCGAGATGCGCTAGCTAGAAAACTTCGGGAGAAGGCTGATGAAAAATCGGCACCTTTAAATTTATTGGAGATACAAGAGACCGTGGATACGGCGAGGCGCGGCTTTTCAGTTAATCCAACTGTTTTAGGCGGATTCAATCGTAAGGCCAGTTCCAGCTTGGCCGCCGTGCAGTCATTCATGAATTCCGGCGCCAATCTAGTAGGCCCGCTTGCGCAAACAGAGAAAGGACACGAGGTAATGGCTGCGCTTCAAGCGAAGGAGGATTCTCGTAAGGGGGTTAAGATTTCTGGCTCGGTTACACTTAAACGAACTCAAGGCGACGCCGGAGCCCCCAGTGAGTCTATAGAGTTCGACGATACGGAGATCATATCCCGCCTGACTTAACGCACTATGAATATATTTGGAAATACAGCCCCAGGAAAATTAGTCGCTTGCCAGCTTCCAGGCGATGCGGCCCTTGGCTCGATAAAGATCTATGACCAAAGCAAAACTGCGCCGCCAGGGTTTACTTCAGCAGTTGGAGGCAGCAGCGGCCTGCTAATTATAACCGGGTTTAAAATGGGGCAAGAGGCACAGACTCAGTTTACCCAAACCCTCGATAAGCGGGTATACGTGTACTCCTTTGGAGAAAAGCTAACTCCGCTTGTTGTCACAGGGATTGCTGGAAACCCATGTAATTCATCAGATCACGGGTTCTCGAGTATTGTGGCTTACTACAAAAATAATTCCGTGTCCTTGAATACATCCCCGATTAATTTAGCAATTCTTGCTGGTAGCCAGACCACACCTGTATTTGGATTTCTGGTTGGGCTTACTGTAGAATCTCATGATCCAAGACTTGAACTCGTAAACTTTGAATTAAGCTTTTTTGTGCTACCACAGTAGAACCATGATAAATCACGCTAGAACACTTTTACTTAATGTAGACGGCCCGCACACGGTTGACCCAGCAGTTGCGGGGGACGTCTTTATTCCTAGCTTTAATTCAAAGGCAGCAACTTCGGCCTTGGCCACTGTTCGGGCAACACTCTTCGGAACACTCCCTGATTACGCAGGACTTGTGTATCGCACAGCCCAGTACATGGATATCCTACACGCGACAGACTTTAAGGAGTATGTGTACGCTCTTGATCCTAGGATAACCTATACTCCAGGTGGTGCCGGGTTGGTGGGTGCCACGGAAGGGTACACCTTGTCCGGTCCAGCCAATTCCGCGCAGGTATTCCACGCACCAGCTGCGCTCGCCACCGACACAACCGGAAGACTTAATTTTGACTGGATGCTTACCAAGGCTGATTCAGGTACTGTAAATATTGCATATCTCAACACTGTGGTGCAGCAGTCGGTAACATTTTCAGGCGGGGTGTCCTCTAGCATATACCTTCCTGGATCAAACCTCTGCATGACCATTTTTGGAAATAGCGTACCGGCATATGTCTGGCAGGTTCACTATACAAAGGTACCCGCTGTAGACCTCGGGGCAGTAAGCGCAGGACTTTCAGCAGCCCTGCCTCGATTTAGTACAGCCGTCTTTGGGGATCCACTGATTGAGCCGTACCTGACTTTTTATAATCTTGCCACAAGCACTGCGAACTTGCCGCTAAACTTGAGTGGATTCTTACTTGGATATATCTATCGATCCAATGAGTCCAGCCCATAACATATGGCTAAAACATTTGTAGTCTATAAAGGCATAACAGCCTACGCGAGTATCCAAAATATTGGAGATAGGATCTCAGTTAGTCAGCTCGAGCTGGACTTTGCTGTTAATCAAATTCCTAAGGCTACAGTTGTTTTATCTATGGGACAGCTGGCTGATGGCTCCAAGTCTCCAATACAGGAGAAACTTAATTCCTTAGAGCAAAGACTAGCGGTTAAGATTTATCTTGTAGTAACCACAGCAGATTCTGGATCCGCCAGCCCATCGCCGACTTTAATTTTTAACGGGTACACCAGTGCTTGTAGCTATAGTAAGACTTACGGGTCTTGCAGTATTGTTCTTGGGGTCGTAAGCGTTCTCAATGACCTAGCGTACTCTTCAGCTTTTTCTGACTTATTTTCGACCGCATCCGTGGGAGACTTCTTCCGGCCAATGGTTTGGAAAATTGGGGCTGCTGGTGTTCAAGCGGCCACCGCCCAGGCCTTAGCAGCTGCCTTCGCCCCGAAGCTTAGAAGTGATTTTTGGGAAGCAGCACTGAAGGACTCACTTATCTCCATGTGCACCGCCCCGCTACTTAAGCCAAGTATCGCCCAGCCAGGAACTGGCGTAGCAGGGAACACAGTTCTGAACAACAAACTTGCTCTGAATATCCTGAATGATTACGACGAGACTATTGATCCGGTTCAGTTGCAGCCTGATCTAGCGCACGACAGGGTGTTTCAAGCGATGGGGCTTAGCATTGCCAACGCTTTGTGGTCGCAGGGTCGCGGGGTTACTGTCTGGTCAAAAATGCTTAGCCAGTTGAGTGCATTCGGAGTAGGTTTTATTCCGGCAGCAGACGGCTTTATGGTCGCGCCAGTCGCCCCAATGTTGGCCTCCACTATAACTGATGCTTTTACGGATATCGGCGCTGCGGAGTACTCGAGCATTGTCACAACCGGATTTAGACGGCCAATTTCTGGGGTAAAGTTTGTTGTAGGTTCTTCCGGCCTCTCTGGAGTTTCAACACCCGCTCGTCAGTTTATTTCTGCCGCCTTTGGCTGGTGTACTCCCTCGAATGACGGGCAGCTGTTAGTTGTGCCGGCACCAGCCTGGGTATACCTAAATGGGACCACTACTGCGGATGACATCGCCTCCGGCGCAACCATCTTCTCCGGAGGCTCGAATCCGACAGCTGTGCCAGCCGGGGAGACGAAGGCGAATCAAACAGTAACAGATTTGTTTAACTCCTGGGGTAAGAACGGACCCGCCCCGCGTCTGGCGCACATGGTGTTCTGCAATGAGGCGTTTAGAGGCAACACAGCAACCCTGTCTGGAAAGCTTCGATTCGATATTCCTCCTGCCGCTTGTGTTAGGGTTGAGGCAGCAGGAAACGACTTGTACACCAGTAAAAAAGATGAGAAGCAGTATTTCTATGCTAATGTCGAAGGGGTTAGGATTAATATCTCCGTGGCTCCAGGGCAGACAGCAGCCTCAACCACGTTCTTCCTATCCCATGTTCGAACAAAGGCGGATGACGCAGTCGCAGAAACCGAGCACCCGCTGTTTACTACCTACTTCAAAGGAAGTACCTACAATATTGCATATGTTAAAGAACTAGAAAAGGACATAGCGGTGTAATATGGACGACAACGAACCAGCAATCCTAGATACAATTGCCAGCGACGAGCAGGGCCCTAGTGCTCTTAACAAGCCTACAGTGCGAACCCCAAGAGCAACAGTCGACAGTCTGTACAAGCACTATCAGGCTAATAAGCGGCCGGAAACACTTACCCCGCTCATCGGTGCTTTACAGCCAACAATTGATAAAGCAATCAAGACTTACGGTTACACTGGCGACCCAAGTGTTCGAACAGCCGCCCAGCTGCATGTTGCAAAAGCTATTGAGCGCTTTGATCCAAGTCGGGGAGCAGCCTTACCAACCTTTGTATTTACAGAACTTCAGCGGCTACAGCGAATTGGCAGTCGGCAGTCCTTTGCGATTCCGATGCCAGAGCAGGCCGCCTTGGATTTAAAATCAATTCGAAATACAAGTGAGGAGTTGAAGTACGAGCTCGGACGGGAGCCTAACAGTGATGAGCTGGCGGATGCTACAGGTATCTCACATAAGCGAATTTCATTTGTCATGAAGAAGTATAGTCGACCTTCCATTAGCGAGGCCGCGTTTACGACCGATGAGGGAATCAAAGCTACTCCTGGTACGGTTAGACCGGATACCGAGCAGCTTTGGATGGATCTCACGCATGCCCAGCTAGGCCCAACAGATAAGAAAATAATGGAGTGGAGCACTGGCATGCGTGGCTCTGAAAAGTTAAGTAAATCCATGATCGCAGCCAAACTCGGGATTAGTGTCCCGGCGGTTTCTCAGCGATCCGCAAGGATTGCAAAACAGCTTGAAGAGGGGTATAATTACAACATTATATAATGATCACAACCTACACCAATCTATTCACAGCCTTGACGGATAAGTCCCTCGCCATATACAAGGGGCTTATTAATTCTGATCAGCCTGTATGGGCAAAAGCATTTCCTAGCCCAGAGGGGGATGCGAAAGATAATAATCTTTTTGATACCTCTGCGGTTGATAAGATGTTCAGTATTAAGGAGGCCTCGCGTACGTATGTCGCTGCAATCGACTCTGCCGAGAAGGCAACAGATGGGGTTCGGCAGGCCGTTGTTAGTAAGATTCAGGCCGGGGTACTCGCAAGCTGGCAACAAGGGTATAGCTTTCGATACAACCGGACCAGACTTCAAGACATCGCGGATACAGCCGCGAGAATGAAGGCCCAAAACGAAATGATTTTTGAAGAACTGTACACCAAGACGATTGAGGATTTAGATGATCTGCAGCCACCACTGAGCTAATATGGATCTAGGAATCTTTACAAATACAGCCTTAGTTGGTGACGTGAAACTCGGTCTTGAACTCGGACCGGGGTGTGGAGTCGTTGGTATTGAAAAGGCAGCCCAGGCCTTTACAACATTCTTTTTAACCCAACGCGGGACGAACACATACGACCCAACATTCGGGAGTCCATTTATTGGTGACATGCTTACTGGGGGTATCCGGACGGATCGAGATATCCAGGCGGCATTTGGTCTTGCAGTATCCTTGTTCCTGCAATACAATACTCTGCACACGGTTGTGAGTACACCAGCAGACGAGCAGATTACCTCTGTTACCTTGATTTCAAGCAGTATTGATGCGGTGGCAGAGAAACTTACTCTCTATGTTCAGATAGCAACCGCGGCAGGTTCCTCTAGGCAGATTACCCTGCCTATTCCGATGGTCGCAGTTTAATAGGAAATTATGGCAACAACATCCATTACTTTATCAGCACTTGATCAGACAACAGTTTCAGCAAATGCTGATTACCTGGCCCAGCTTTTAAACGAGGCACACCCAGCCCTAGATACCTCGTATGGGAGCGTTCTCCGGCAGTTGCTGATTACCCCCGCTGCCGTATTCTATACCCTAAACAGCCAGAACATTGCAAACCTGAATGCAAGTCAATCCTTGTTGCAGGTTGCGGCCAATCCGACTCTTGCCAGTCCGGCAGTTGTTGACGGCATCTTGTCTAACTTTCTAGTAGCCCGGGCCCCGGCAACCTACACAACTGGAAGTCTTGTCCTCACAGTCGGCGAAAGTGTTTTCACCCCAGTACCTATCGGTACAGTCTTTGTGTCTGCCTCCGGGATTAACTTTCAAACAGTATCTCAGTTCTGGGGAGTAAGTGATGTTGACTCGGTCACACCTACCTCAAGACTGATTGAGACTGGCGCTGCTGGTACCTCCTACTTTACTGTGGACGTGGTCGCTGCGGATGCCGGACCGTCTGTGATTTTGTCCGGCACAGCATTTACAATCAAGTCAACAGTTTCAAATGTTACCGCAGTCTATGCCGCCAGTGACTTTGTTACTGGAGCTGCAGAGCAGACAAATCAAGAGTTGATTGCTGAGCTCAGCACAGGAATTAGTGCCAAGTCTACTGCGGATAGGCAATCTATCTCTGCTCTCATAAAATCTTCTTTTACTGGTATTGCGGCAGTTAGCATAATCGGTAACGGTGACATCGAGATGTCCCGCGATAAGCACAATATCTTTGGAATTGGAACCGGCGGTAAGGCAGATGTCTATGTGAAGCCAGGCACCGCCCCGACGATTACTCTCACAAACCGACCAGCTGTTTTGATCAATGCAGCAGAGCAGGTATTCCAGCTATCCTTTGCATCCAATGAGTTCCCAGGATTCTATCGAGTCGAGGCGATCAAGCCTGCAGGCTCAGGTGCAGCAGGCTCTCTGAGTATCATCATGGACACCAGAAGTCTTAATACACCGACGGCAGACTTTACTCCGTACTTCGGAACCACAGTAGAGGGTATCTACTCAGCCTACCAGACAGCTGTTGTGCAGTTTGTTGATCCTGCGGCGTCAACCTCAGGAATGGTTGCTGGCACGAGCACAACAAATTACGATGTGTATGTCTCAGCTATTCCCTCGATTGGTGCTATTCAAAATCTGCTCATCGCGAGAGACCGGAGAACCCCTGCCGGCGATTATCTTGTTCGGGCAGCAATTCCTTGTTTTGTTTCCATTACAGTCAATGTGAAGTACCGCTCGGATCAAATCACATTTACAAGTGACACAGCTGCAGGGATTCAGACCGCGATTGCTGCTGCAATTAACTCCTTGGATTTTTCAGCAGAGAGTATTCCGGCCTCGCTGATTGTTAATACTGTGAGCGGCGTTATCGGCTCGGCTGGCTACGCAGACGTGCCTGTGGATATTCGCGGAGTCATTCGGGCACCGAGTGGTACAAACATCTATATTTATGGTCCAGATAGGTTGGTGATTCCGACTGTTGCTGAGGAAAACATTAGCCCGAGGACGGTTGGATTTTATCTACGTTCTTCAGATGTTGTCGTCAATCCGATGGCGGTTAATTACAATAGGATCTAATGCTAACCTATCCAAGAAATGATCTAGACTCTCAAACAGCCCTACTAGACGTAATCGGGTCGTTCTGGACTGATATATTTCAAGACACGGATAAGCTGCAAACCTTTTTTTCGGGTCAGTGCTCTCTTTTTGAGCAAGCCTATTTGGACTACATTGACACTATTCGCTGCCTGTCCCGTCGAGATATCCCACTGCTTCACCGAGAGCTGTGGTCCATGCTGACTTTCAGTCAAAGGGATTTAAACACAGTTGCGGCGGGAGAGGCAGCCTATGGCTCAGGTAGGGCTTACGGCGATGGGTTGACTTATGGGCAAACATTGACCACAAAGTTTGCCCTTCCACTTCCGGCAAATTTAAAGAAAATCACTGCCTTGTTTAATCGAATCACTACCCCCAGTCTCTCACTCTTACAGGGAATTGATTATGAGATTGTTGATAGCAGTATCGTATTTAAGCAGAATCCGTTTAGTAATCCTTTGATTCCACAACGCCCAATTTACGGGGCAGATAGTAAAATCACCTCCTATGAGATTGGACTGTGGGGGTTTAGCGGGGAGTTTGACGATGCGTTTTTGTTTAATAATTTTGGCTATGTTCTTGATCTAAAGCTACCATCAACAGAGAGCAGTAAGGGGCTCATTAATGCGCTATTTGATAGCCACGTCTTCGGGCCAACTGTTAGGATTCTCACTTCCTTGGTTTCCGCCACTCTCGGAGTTCCGACCGTAATTGAAGCCAAGGAGACTGTTGAGGTTATCACAACAAACCCAACAGCCATACAGGTTATCACTAATGCCCATGTCTATAGCTTTACCCCCGGCTCTGTTCCGGTGGTGGCTGTGGGGGATGTACTGTCTGCCTGCGATCAGCTGGTTGATACTGTCGAGATTATCGATTTTGCATCGGCCTCAGCTGGTACGGCCACCATTCCTGGGATTACAATTGGCTCCGGCATGATTACAAGTAGCTACTTTAACGATCTCTACTTTAAGAATGCAACAGTTCCTTTGCAGTACTTGGGACCGGATGCAAATGGTAAGGTTGTGGTGCAGTTTGAGATCTCCGGCTTTCCAGGGGATGTAGATCTATTCTGGGATAGCGCCCAGGCTGCCGGAGAGGCCGCTGGCGCCACTTTGGCTAACCTGTTGGATACAAGACCTAGTCCTGTTGGAGAACCGGCCGCATATGACCTTCCAGCAACAATTAACCCCATGCGGTTTCTTCTGGATAACTTCTTTGGGAATAATTTGATTGGAATAAAGATTAAGCAAACCCAGGTAGCTAGTGATGCTCTCGGACTGGCCTGGTTGCGTACTCTTCGGGAGATCCTCCCACCGCATACAACCTGCATTATCTTTGTCAATGCTGTGGTAAGCCAGGATACATACGACACCTCAACTGTGAGCGATGTTGGGGCTGAACTTCTTAGCTTTACTTCTCCTTCAGAAACCATTAGTATAGCATCTGTTGACCTCGGACCGATTATCTACGTCGAGGAAGGGGAATGCGCAAATAATTATGGAGACGTTGTTTAATACTATGAAAATTAGCATCAGACCGCCTAAGGGCACACCTAGTGTATTTGGGATTACAAATGAGCTGTGGACACCGCTACAGCACGGTAATAACATTGCTGTATATAGTGCAGCTGATATCCTGGCTAAGGTTTTAGCTGGAACCTCTACATTTAAGGTTAATACAATTTACTTCGAATTTAGCAACAGTACTCCGCCGTCGGTGACCCCGACAAGAAGTGGAGCAAAGGCGTACTACACAGGCCTAACAGCCCCTCAGGATTTTGTTCGAGCCCCGATCATCGCGGATCCGACATTTCTCGCAAGTGGTTCTGATTACGTGAGTAATGTCGTAACATTTCTATCCTCTACCAAAGGTATCTTCGTGGGTGCAAAGAATGGATTACCGTTCACAGTAGGAGCGAGTAGTCAGGTGTATGGTTTTGCTCTCGTGTCCGCACCGGTGCCTACAGATATGTCACAGGACACAGTCTTTGCAAGATTCTACAACATGACACCGATCACAAAAACCTCAAATCAAGAAATCGGCGTTTCATGGCCGGTGGAGATGCAATAATGGCAACCCCTACAGCCTGGCAGCCTGTTGTATCCAGAATTGTTGATGGCACTCCTGTTTCAGCAGGAATAACCAATCAGCCTGTTGATGCCCTTGCAACCAGAACCGAATACCTCAAGGAGGTTGTCGATTCTGCGTTTATCGGTACTGCTCTTATTTCCCACAATCAACCACTTGACTCAACTACGGCTGTTGGAATGGCGGTTTACCTGGACGGGAACGGCGTCTGGCAGCCAGCCCTGGCCGCAGTAGCCTATGACACAAATGGGATCCCGGTTGGGCTGGCACAAGAGGCACTATGCACAGGCCTAGTACTCTCTAAGGATACAGCAACCCTTGGCAATATTGTGCTCCACGGCGAAGTCACTTTCGATAGTTCTCTACTGTCTGTGGTTGCAGGCGGGGTTGTCTCAGCAGGGTTGTACTATTTATCAGCCTTGGCCCCCGGATTCCTGACAAACTCAAGACCAGCAGTGGGCGTACTTTGCGCTTCAATTTCTGGGCAGGACGCCGCCGGCGATTACGTTGTCTTCGTAATGCCTAGTCCTAGAAATGTTTTGGACGACCATATTCACTATAAGGTTTCGATTGCTGCCCTTCCGGCGGGCACCCCGAACACCCCACCTTCTGATATTAGTTTAGGAACCTGGGATTCTAATGCCCAGGCCTACGACCTAGTCAGCCCGTCAACTCCTGGATTTGTGCACACAATTACTGCACCAAATTCTTCCGTAGAGGGTTGGTTGCCGGTTTCTAGTTCAGCTTTTACAGGAATGGTAATTCCTGCTGGCGCGGTATTTGGTTACAATATTCAGCAAGATGCCGCCCTTCGCAGTGTCTGGCCACCTGTTCCGCCAGGAAATGTTTACATTGAGGTTAATGGTCGCGGCGCATCCCCGGAACTCGTTCAGGTAAATGAGTTCGGTATCTGGTGGATGGCGAATGGACTCGGTAAGGCTCCGTGGGCGGTGGATTACACAGGCACGAGTTCCTCGTCCAGCTCATCATCCGGCAGTCCGCTTAATTTTGCAAAACGGATCGATGTGTGGTTCACAAAGATGGTGTTTAAAACAGCATCAAATATGGTGACAAGTCTTGCCCCGGCTGACGCCACGGTAAGTGTAACCTGCGCCAACAACGGGCTGCCTGCAACTACAGGTGCCCTGAAGATTGGAGTAAACCTACAGTTCTCAAGCTCGTCAGATGACCTGAGCTACACATCGCTTAAGGATTTTAATCCAACCAATCTGGCGTTTACCCACGGACACACGGTGAGCCAGGTGCGGTCGATCTCACCGAGTATTACTGTTTCTGGTGCAGTGGGTCCGGATACAAATGGCTACTGTCAGGGACCAATTACCTTGCAGTTTGTGGATCAAACCATTGACCGCGAGGGGGTGGTTCAACTTGTTGCCCTGGACAATGTCACAGAGCAGGATGTAAACAATATTCTCTATCTAGATTTTCCGGCGGATCGAACTAGCAGCATCCGTGGCAAGATATCTATTGGTAGAGCCGATGTGGTTAACTACGGAACAGTAAACATTTACTTTTGGTTCCTAGGATTGACGACAGGTACCCTGCCGGCATTTACTTTCTCATATCGGGTCTTGCCTCTGCCCGCAGGCGGAAGTATCGATCTATCAAGTCTTACGGAGAGTACTCCGATAAGCCTGACCCTTCCGGCAATTATCACAAATAACTATGTTGAGGTGTCCACAGCGATTCCTGAAGTCGGACCGGCGAGCACCATTTACTTTACCCTACAGCGGAGTGCACCCGATGCCTATTTAGGGGATGTCGGTTTGCTCCAAACAAGATACACGGTAACCCCGGTAGCATAATATAATCTATGGCATCAGGAAATATCTGGAATCAAGGGTGGCTTAGCCAGAACAGTCAGCGGAGCTACCCAATCAGTGAGACAGCGAGTCGTTTTGATATAACCAATTCGATTCAGCTGCCAAATGATTTCATTGTTGATATGACCTTGTCTGTACCTTGTTCCTCGCTCGTAGATACTTCGGCCTTCTACATCATCAATGTCGCGATCTTCTCTCTAGGAATTGTTGTAACCCTCGGGTACGCGGGCGAGGCTGTAGGGGTTGTCTCAATCCCACAAGCCGGATTTGTCCGAAATAGTACCTATAGACTTGTTGGTTCAGGCAGCCTCGAGGATACCGCCGGATCTGTAACCATCGGGTCAATTTCAGGACTATCTAGTATTTCAGGCTTCTACACATTTGATTTATCCGGGGCCAGAATTGAGCCAAGTGTGATTCGTCCGGATATTAGCGGGGTGTCATCGTTAAGTGTAATTAACGGTACAGAGCAGAGCGAGAAACTATACGGGGATATTGTGCTTGTTGCTGGTCAGAATGTGTCCTTTTCGATGATACCGGTCACGAATACAGTACGCATTGATGTGCAGCCAACAGCCTCCCTGGTACAGAAGTGTGCTTGCGATACCTCAGGAACTGCGCAGTGTGTAACCACAGTTAATGGGGTTCCTCCTGATACCAAAGGAAACATACTTATAAATAACGGTGAGTGTATTTCGATTGCCAATGACTCAGCGAATTCAGAGCTTGTAGTAAGTGATACCTGCTCTAAACCGTGTTGTGGGTGTAACGAGCTTTCTGTAATTCAAACCGACTTGACACTTCTTCAGTCCCAGGCCGCAACACTGCAGAATTTAACAAATAATTTGCAGGCTAACCTAACCCAGCTGGCTACAGCCATACTTGCATCAAAGATAGGTACCGCAAGTCCGTGCACAGTATAGTGTAGCAATGCGCTATGGCAAATACAATTCTTGGCTCAGACTTTCAGTGGCTAACATCAAATAGATTTATTGCATATCCATTTGTTGATGATGGCACCCCTGTACCCGCAGATGACTACCGGGCACTCTTTGCTGATGGGTTTGCTCGATTCTCAGAAGCTATTGTTCCAGGGCAGGATATCCGAAATGAGCCTTTGGAACTGATCTATTTTACAGTTAATGCAGCAGGCTTGACTTCAGCGATCACAGCAGGCCCTACAAGCACACCAGCGGTCAATCCGCCGATAAACATCAAGCTTAGGTGGACAGCAACCTCGACGATGTTATTAGACACGACTGTAACCCCTGTTGTTTTCTCGGCATTTACGTGGGGGACCTGGGTTGTAGCAGAGTGGACATATCTAAGAACAGTAATTCGCTTTGTGTTCGACAGCGCAGGAATTACAGCTGCGGATTTATCCCTAACCCCTACAAATCTTATCCTGCTGCCTAGTCGGGTAGAGAATTGGTCGAATCGGGTTTATTCCGTAGGGTTTCAGAATGGCAATTTTTCTCCTGAGTTCTTTTCTGGTGATCTGATACTTGAGGCAGGATACAGTACAGACTTAAGTAACACCCCAGGTACGCTAACCTATGCTGGGGCTTTGGCTAGCGCTGCGGTAAGCAGCAGACTACAGAACTTTATTACCGTAAGTGCAATCGGCGGGGCTGGTGCTGGCTGGTATAGTGAGTGTAACTGTGGGAGCAGCTCCCAGGTTACGACCATTAACGGAATTGCTCCAAACTCAGCAGGCAATATCTCATTGCTGGGGGATTCTTGTATCTCTTTTAGAGAGTTAAGGACCACCGTAGATGGGGTTGCCTATATCGTTCCCAACCAGCTGCTGATGAATAGCGACTGTAAGGTTTGTTGCGACTGCAACGACTATATTACTGAGTACAATAATTTACGGGCGGTGTGGTTACAGCTAAAGGCTGCCAACGATACCCTGACGGCAGATATAGAGAAGTATACCTGCATCGTCGAGGCAATGAACGCCGCTTGCGCGTGTATCTCTCCGGTCTCTGCAGATGTGAAAGCCTACTCTAGAGACGGCTGGAGTATCACTGTTCAGGTAATTCTGGGCTACAGCGGCCCGCAAACCGCCATAGGCTCAAAGAAAATCTCCATTGCTATTGACTCCGCAGCTCAGTATATTATTGTACCGCAGGCAGCCTTTTTGTTTGTTCCGGTACAGGGGGTAACCAGAATTGCGGTACCAGCAGGATTGTCAATTGATATTCCGTATCCGCTAAATCCTGGGTCACAGACAGTATACGAGGTGGAGTTGTATTTTACGAATAATCGGGCTGCAGGGCTTCCGGTAAGTATTACCGCAACCTGCGAGGTTGCAGGATATGCTCCGGTCTCCGCCTTTACGGTAGGATACTTGAAGCCTAATCAAAATAGAATTGGAGTATAGTGAGCACCATCTTCACAGAGTGGTTAAATGAGAATAGCAGTCGGGAGTACCCGATCGATAACACCGCAACCCGGGTTAGCGATAGCGGTACTTTACTGCCTGAAGGACTCATCTCTGATCTCTACCTAAGATGGCCGGATATTTATGGAAAGTTTCTATTTCTATCCTCAATCTCTGTCACCGAACACTTATTTAGCGCTACCTTCCAGGCTTGTGTCAACCACCCGTTATCCGGCTCATTTGATGGAACATTCACCCCAATCGCGTCAGTCTGGGGCCCGAAGACTGGGGCAATCAGTAACAAGCTAGTATTTGTGCCATATGTTCCGGGTGCCGCTGGCTGGCTAACACTGGGATCAGCAGCTGCGACTACAAGTACGTTGTTCTTGAAGTTTTCAAACCCAGCACAGAGTATAATTCTTCCAAGGGCAGCACTTCCTTATTCCGCCGGTATTATCACAGGAATTGGTCGGAACGGTAACTACATTCCAATTACGGGGGATGTGGTTCTTAAGGCCGGCAATGATATTGTGATTAAGGCCGAGGCCAGGACTGTCGGCAGTAGTAGTGTCAATGCCATCGTCATTGGGCTTGACGGAAGTCAAAGCACAGATGTGTTTCGTACATATGCTGGACCGTGTGGCGGCCGCCCAGAAAGCATGACCTGCGGCGGTACCCCGATTAGGACAATTAATGGACTTTCTCCTGATTGTCTCGGGGATCTGGAATTAGATTTCTCAGGGTCACAAGATATTATCGCCACGGGAATTCAGTATGCCTACAATTCAAGTAGCAGCGATATTTTGATTCAAGAAGGAACTATTTTTCTAGACTTTCCTCTTGGACTAAAAGACATATGCTTTCCGGTGGTAACCCCGCTGCCTGAGCCGACAGACTACTGTGTACCGTCTTCAAGTTCTAGCTCATCTTCTTCGTCATCGAGCTCAAGCTCATCCTCATCCTCATCATCCTCTAGCTCTTCGTCCTTGCCGTGTTCTTCAATTAATCCGACGAACTACTGCGATGTCTTCGCGACTAGTCTTGATTGCTTGTGTGGCTGGGAGGCTGTTGGTGGCGCCTGGACTCCGCTTTCAACTGTGTCACTTTCAGGGGTTGCGTCAAGCATTTCTGAGGGGGATACAATCTCAGCAACCCTTACGAGGACCGGCGCCCTGGATGCAGATCGTGTGGTCGGATACACCGTGACGGGGGCATACCCCGCCACGCTTGGAATCAACTACTCGTCTGCTTCCGGATATGTCATCCTATCCAGCGGGAGTAGCTCAGCGACAATTTCAATTCCAACCCTTCATGATGGGCTGTCTGAAGATAATATGTTATTTGAGATTGCTTTAGTCGAGAGTTTTGAGACCGGAGTGACACTCGGGGATGTGGCTTCGGCATCAGTCACAGTCAACAATATTGATACTCAGACAGTTGTTGGCGGTGGCACCATTCATATCTCCCCTGGTGGAACGGGCGCCATATACCCGCATCTTGGGATTCAACCGCTGATCAATCAAAATATTAATATTACCACGGTGACAGCTGCGGCACACATTAGTGTGGCTACAGATACACTCGTGTTCACCCCGAGTAACTACAGTACTGCTCAGCCCTTGGTATTTAGTGCTGGAAGTTCAGCCGCAGGAACCTCGGCAACCTACAGTTTAAAGGCGGGTGTCGATAACAGTACGGCAACAACACTTATTGTGATGTGTCCATAATGACAACAAATAATAAAGCATTTTACGGGATCCAGTCTGCTGGCGGAGTTGCTACGGCTGGGTTACGCGGAACCTCTCCGTGGCTCGCGGATAATTTATGGATTGAATTGAGAGCAATGGCAACCACCGGAGGAGATAGGAGAAACATTCTTATTGGGATTGGCATTGATCCGAGTGCGGGTAGTATTATTTGCGCCGGCCTTGATCTTTCCGGGTCCATCTCTAATACCACGGGGTATAGCCACAAGCCATCTTACATAATTGGAAGACTTACTTCTGGCAGTAGACTTATTGCGGCGGATAGTTTTGTTACCTCAGGAATTGTGGACTACCCGCCGCAGTTTAATTGTTTTCGGGTTAGGCTGACAAGAGATCTTATATCCTCTCCCAACAAGCTAAAAGTCGATTTGTACGGAAGTTCAGCAGTCGCCGACACGCCTCAGGTATCACGCACATACACCTCTGGAGTTGAGTTTAGTCCAGGAATGATCGGTATCGTGGCCATCGGCTGTGGGATATTTGTTGACTCATTTGGAATTACGGTCGCATCAGATAGCCACACTGTTGCGACCTGTGGAAGTTGCAGCTAATGAATACAACCCAAATACTATACCCTGAATGGCGGGACAGCAATCGTCACCGACGATTTCCCTTTGATGACGGATCAACCTTGCTTGGAAGCACTGGACTGAGGCTGCCGGATGGAGTAGTTCTTGATGCCAGAATCTATCCCAATGCTGTAGACACAACGGTCTATTTATATCAACTAGTCCCAAGCGGAAATACAATCGTGATCACCCTGGCGATTGATCCAGCGGTTATCGTGTGCACAGGAGTGTTTGATAGGTCAGTCCAGTCGGATGTCGTCGAGCTATTTGACCCACAGGGGCGACCTGCGGGAGTTCTGGTAGTTGACCCATATCTGCTATCGACATTTGTGACTGACACGATTTCATTTACCCAAACCCAGGCGACCTTTGCGCCCACAGTCGTTACCCCAATGCCGTACCCAGGGGTGTCAGGAATTACAATCGCAGGTACATCGACTGTATTCACAGGAGATGTCTGGCTTGTTGGCGGAGAAGGGGTTATACTATCCAAGACCTTAGATGGCGCAATCCGGGTAGACATTGTCGGGGAGCCACTATTCGTAAGGAAGTCCTATTTTGATGCCTTTCAGGAGTATCAGCCATTAAAGTTTATTAAGACAATTAATGGACTTCTTCCAGACGCCTATGGTAACTTTAATATTGTTGCCGGGGTTGTGGATGACTCGATCTATGGGCTATCGACAGATAACATTGTGCGGGTTGAGCCGATTGAACACGGAATTAAAATCTATCTAGCAGGAGCAAAGAATGCCTAGTATTGGTTGGTATAATCTAGCAGAGAACACGACATATCCTGTTGTGGCTGGTCCTAATGCTCTACAGTTAGGAAGTGTTGTGCTTGCTAAATCCATCCTTCTGGATGCAGGATTTGTTCTTGGGGCAGCAACCCAGAACCCATCAAGTCCAGCAACCGCTGTCTGGCTTAGCTCAGTCGCCGTATCCGGAACCTCGGCAACATTTCACTTCGTGAGTGACGCTGATCCTAGCTGGGAGTTTGTATTCACAAGAACTTCTTCTGATAAATTCGGGCATACAGAGTACGTGGATTCAACCCCAGTGGGCGGGGGTGCTGGTAGCGTAGGTCACGGCTTTGGCTTCCTGGTGACTGGCGATCTTGCTCCACTATTTAGTGCAATTCCGTTAGGATCTCAGATCCAGCTCTATGCCAACAAAGCCTGGACTGCCATCGAGCCAGCACTTGTACAAACCCTTTATAACAATGCTGTTACACGAATTCATATCGCCAATGACAAAGGCGCGGGCTGCAGTACTTGTGACTGTATGAGCTCAAGTTCATCCACGAATTGTCCTCCCGTAATTAGTCCGGACTCAGATCTGCCGGGTTACGAGAGCCCGACTGTGTACACGATTGCCACGAATCTAGAGGGCGATATCGCCCTCAAAGCCGGATATAATACAGAGCTAGAATTTGATGTGGCATCCAAAGGAATAACAATTTCTGCAGGACTGGCCGCAGGCGAGGGGGAGCCGCTAACCCCGTGTCTTGGGATTAGCCGCGAGTTCCCTTATAGTAGCTCGAGCTCATCCTTGGTTCCGAATCCTAACTGCGCCTATGAGTACATGTGTTACGAGCTTGTGAACACGATCAACGGGATCCAGCCTGACGCAAGTGGGAATTTCACAATTCTATCCGGTCCTGGGGTTACTGTTGCCGGCCTGGTAGTTTCAGCCTCAGCAGAGTCTGCTGTTCAGGAGTGTAAGACATAATGTCATCCTCATCCTCATCTTCATCATTAGCATTTTCGGCCCGGTGTATCTCATCCGGCAATCCTGAAAGAATTGGGGATTTAATAATCAACTGCCAAATTCCGAATGCCCCGGATCCGTGTTTTGCTCCACCTTTTGACATCATTCTTCCCCCGCCACCTCCCTATGGCTTTGGGTGTATCTGTCCGACAGCCACCTTTACAGGCACTGGAGTGGCCACGGTTACCGGCACATTCGGACCAAAGTCTTCAGATTGCTGTGATCTTGATCTTAAAATTAATGTTGATGTTCCACCTCAGGAGCCCCCTCCGTGTATGGCTGTTGATGAAGAAGCCATCAGCTCATCTGTAGTAGAGTATACCGTCGACCCGGGCAGCGCCGGTGCAATAAGTATAGATACTACGATTTCTTTAGGTTCTAGTGGGGACTGCCAGATTAGTGTCGAGCCAACATTAGAGCTACCGTGTCTCAGACTTGATTCAAGTAATCAAAATACTTGTGGCGGGTGGAGTTGTGACGTAGTAGGCTATCCTGTTAGTTATACGGATTATACTGGAGGCGCTACTCGGGTAGGTACGATATTTATAGGTGCAGAAATTACGGCGGGGAGCGATGGCTGC
>QVQF01000152.1 GCA_003584895.1 Methylococcales bacterium | reverse complement strand
CTACTTGTAAAACTAATGCGCCAAAATGTGGCGTCCCCAAGGGGGTTCGAACCCCTGTTACCGCCGTGAAAGGGCAGTGTCCTAGGCCGCTAGACGATGGGGACTAGCATTTTAAAACTTTTTCTTTTTGGTGGAGCTAAGCGGAATCGAACCGCTGACCTCTTGCATGCCATGCAAGCGCTCTACCAATTGAGCTATAGCCCCTCTATGTAAGAACGGGCATTCTACAGGAAAAGCCAAAAAAGTCCAACCCTAATTTAATGTTTTTATATAACTGATGGCTCTTTCTAGCCTAGCCAAGGTCTTTTCTTGCCCTAGCAACTCTACAGTAATATCGATTGCGGGAGAAACAGCACAGCCACAAACAGCAACACGTAAAGGCTGAGCCACCTTACCCATATTAAGTGTCAGTGATTCCGCTAAATTAACGATGACATCATGAATAGACTCAGCCTTCCAGTCCGCTAAAGTAAGCAATTGCTCATGCAGGCTAGACAACACCAGATCAGAGCCTACGGTAAAATTCTTTTTAACCGCCTTCTCATCATAATTGTCGAATTCTTTGTAAAAATAAACACTGGCTGCCGCCATATCAACCAAGGTTTTACTACGCTCTCTTTGTATCTTAACCACATCAGCTAAGGCAGGACCAGCAGATAGATCAAGATTTAACTGCCCCATGTGCCAACTTAAATGTCGTGCAACATGCTCAGGTTCAGCAGTCATAATGTAGTGATGATTTAGCCACAATAACTTTTCCATGTTAAACGTCGAGGCAGAAACATTAACATCAGCTAATTCAAAATACTCAACCATCTCATCCAAAGAAAAAATTTCTTGATCGCCATGAGACCAACCTAGACGCACCAAATAATTTAACAACGCCTCTGGCAGATAGCCCTCATCACGAAACTGCATAACACTGACTGCGCCATGACGCTTTGATAAGCGCGCGCCATCTGCACCTAAGATCATCGGCAAATGCGCATACTTAGGTAGTTCTGCACCCAGCGCATTCAGTATATTCATTTGTCTAGGTGTATTGTTGATATGGTCATCACCGCGAATGACATGAGTGACTTTCATGTCCATATCATCCACCACCACCGTTAAGTTATAGGTAGGTGTACCATCGCCTCTAGCAATAATTAAATCATCCAATTCTTTATTAGCGACCACAATATCGCCCTTCACTAAATCTGGAATCGTGACCACACCATCAACCGGATTCTTAAAGCGTATCACTGGCTCTCTAGCTAACTCAACAACTTGAGCATCACGACATTTACCGTTATAGCGTGGCTTTTCTTTATTGGCCATTTGCTCGGTGCGCAATTGTTCCAATTCATCTTTACTGCAATAGCAATAATAGGCATCGCCTTGAGCAATTAACTGCTGAATAATTTCTTTGTAACGATCGAAGTGATGAGTCTGATAAAAAGGCCCTAGATCATAATCTAAGCCTAACCAAGCCATACCTTCCAATATAGCATTAACGGATTCTTGAGTAGAGCGCTCTAAATCAGTATCTTCAATACGTAAAATAAATTGCCCGCCCGATTTACGTGCATACAGCCAAGAAAACAAAGCCGTACGAGCACCGCCGACATGTAAATAGCCCGTTGGGCTTGGAGCAAAGCGTGTAGTAATAGTCATTATAGTAAGATAAAGATTAATTTTTAGAGTAGTAAGAAGTTAATAGTACTGACTAAATAGTCGTTAATGCTTGGCCTTTAAAGCTAATTCCAGCCCAACCATCAGCCATAAAATTGCGGATATTCTGATGCCCCGTGCCATGCGGATCATTTAAAACATCTAGCCGATAATAATCGCCGAATAGATTTAACGTTTGCTGCTGATCCAACTGCTGCAAAGCCGCAAAAGCAAAGATCTTGCAAGAACCTTCGTTAGTACCAGCCTCATTCACTAAGAGATGCTCAGCTAGGCCATTACTAAATTCAGTGGCCGTATAGTGATAGTTATCACTAATAACTGAAATCGTTTCGTTAAACGTAACAGGGGTCTGGTTGTGTATTTTTTCAATAAACACGACTAATGTCATATTTAAAACCTCAAAAGAAAGATAAATTTATGTAGATCTGTAGGTCGGGTTAGCGATAGCGTAACCCGACACAATGAACTACGAATTGTCGGGTTACGCTATCGCTAACCCGACATACGTTAATTATCCATACACCTAATCAACGCAACAATCCTGAAATAGCTCTGAAATCAGGGTGGCTTGCATCCTTTAACCATTCGAATAGCACAGACTCATAATTAATTAGCGTAATACCTTGCTGTTGCATACGCTGTAGCGCATAAAACTTATGATCAATCTTTCTTGAACACACGGCATCTTCTATCACATAAACTTGATAACCTTGATTTTGCAAGGCTAAGGCTGATTGCATAATACAGACATGGGTTTCCAGACCCACTAAAATCACTTGTTTACGACCAGTTTGTGCCAAAGCCTCAGAAAATCCTGCCGCCAAACAACAAGAAAATCCAGTTTTCTCAAAGCGCTGTGCCGTCTCTGGTAGCTTATTAACTAAACTTAAATCGGTAACGCCCAGGCCTTTAGGATATTGCTCAGTCACTAAGACAGGCACAGACATTAATCCACTTGCTTCAAGTAGCGCTGTTGTATTAGTTAACATCAGCTTGGCTTCTGAAGGAGGCATGGCGTCGGCTAACTTGGTTTGTATATCAACAACAATTAATACGCTGTGTTCAGCGCAAAGTACATTTGGATGTGGGTTCATGATTTAATAAATTGGTAAATAAAATGTAGGTTGGGCTAACAGCTCTATCGTTAACCCAACATGGCAACATAATGATGTTGGGCTGCGTAAAACATGCAGCCCAACCTACACGACCTAAGCTTTCTTCATAATACGAGCTTTTTCGCGCTGCCAATCTTGATCCTTAGCAGTAGCTCGCTTATCGTGCAATTGCTTACCTTTGGCTAGACCTATCTCTAATTTAGCACGGCCATTCTTCCAATACATCGACAAAGGAATTAAGGTATAACCTTTGCGCTCTACCGAACCTATCAGCTTGTTTAACTCATGGCGATTAAGTAATAATTTTTTATGGCGAATAGCATCGGGCTTGATATGCGTAGAAGCCGACAGCAAGGCGGAAATATGCGCACCGGATAGCCAGGCTTCACCACGCCTTAACAGCACATAACTTTCTTTAAGCTGAACACGACCGTCTCGTAGACTTTTAACTTCCCAGCCTTCTAGGACTATCCCTGCTTCAAAGCGCTCTTCAATAAAATATTCATGCTTAGCTTGACGATTGACAGCAATGGTTGCATTTTGCTGATCTTTGTTCTTTTTGGACTTCTTATCGGCCATAGTAAGTAGGTTTTTCGATTTATAAACTGACGTAAAGGAATTATTTTGCTATTTTACTCGATATTATTAATAAGGTGAGTATTTAATAGGCGCTCAAAATGACGGAAATAACAAAATCAGCTCATGGTGCATGGTCATCACGATTCACTTTTATACTCGCAGCTACGGGTTCAGCAGTAGGACTCGGCAATATCTGGAAGTTTCCTTACATTACCGGTGAAAATGGCGGCGGCGCCTTTGTCCTCGTTTATCTAGCCTGTGTCTTGTTAATAGGCATACCGATTATGATAGCTGAAACCATGCTAGGTCGACGTAGTCAACGCAATCCTATAGAAACGATGGAGCTACTCACTGAAGAAGCGGGTGCCGATAAAAACTGGCATTATTTAGGCTGGATGGGCGTCATTGCTGGGTTATTAATACTCTCGTATTACAGCGTTATTGCCGGCTGGGCCACCGCGTACATTGCCAAAGCCTTTGTAGGAAGCTTTTTTGATGCCGATGGCGCGACCATTAAAACCCTGTTTGATGACTTTGTTGCCAGCCCCGTGCAAATGATTTTTTGGCACACCTTATTCATGGCGGCTACGTTACTGATTGTGGTGCGTGGCGTTAATAAAGGTCTAGAACAAGCCGTGCAATGGCTAATGCCCGCCCTATTTGTATTAATGCTATTGTTAGTTGGCTATGCCATGACCACAGACAGTTACTTTAAAGGTCTGAATTTTTTGTTTGTACCTGACTTTAGCAAACTAACTAGCAGTTCAGTATTAACCGCGATGGGCCATGCTTTTTTTACCTTAAGTTTAGGTATGGGCGCTATTATGGTTTATGGCTCTTACTTACCTAAAGGCGTATCGATTGCTCAAACCGCTTTCATCATTGCCGGTGCAGATACCTTAGTCGCCTTATTAGCCGGCATAGCCATTTTTCCTATCGTCTTTGCTAACAACTTACATCCCGATACAGGCCCCGGCCTTATCTTTCAAACCTTACCCATTGCTTTCGGCAACATGACCGGCGGCTGGATCGTCGGCATTTTATTTTTTGTAATGCTGAGCATAGCCGCCCTCACCTCTTCAATTTCTTTAATTGAACCGGCCGTTGCTTGGTTAGTTGAGAATAAGAACTTTAGCCGCGAGAAGGCCTGCGTATGGTCAGGCTTAGCCGCTTGGTTATTAGGCTTAGCCACGATCTTCTCCTTTAATATCTGGTCTAATGTTAAGTTTTTCGATAGAACTCTGTTTCAGTTATTAGATTACTTAACCGCTAACTTAATGCTACCGATAGGCGGCTTTTGTATTGCCGTGTTTGCCGGTTGGATTATGAAGCAACAACATAGCGAACAAGAACTGAATATGCCTAATGTTCAGACTTACCAACTCTGGATGGTATTAACGCGGTATGTAGCCCCTTTAGCGGTCTTCTTGGTCTTTCTGCATGTCGTCGGAGTGTTGTAATGACACTAGTCCAAAAAAGTGCCTTAGTTAAGTTTTCTGCGCAGCAAATGTTCGACTTAGTCTGCGACATTGAAGCCTATCCGCAGTTTTTGCCCTGGTGTGGCGGCAGTCGCATACTCAAGACCGAGGGTGATACCATTGAAGCGGAATTACTCATTGCTAAAGGTGGATTTAAAAAAGCCTTCTCTACCAGAAACCAACTTGAGCACGGTAGCAAAATGACCATTTCTTTATTGAATGGCCCCTTTTCTCATTTAGATGGCGTATGGACCTTTACGCCCTTACGAGAAGATGCTTGCAAAATCGCCTTAGATTTAGAATTTGAAATGCCGGGCAAACTGGCCAATCTCGCTTTTGGCGCTGTATTTAACCAAATTTGCAATACCATGGTGGCCTCCTTTACCCAACGCGCTAAACAAGTTTATGGTTGAAGAATTTATCACTATTGAAGTGGCCTATGCTTTACCTGAACAGCAAACTATTATCGCCGTCAACTTGCCTAAAGGCGCTACGGTAGAAGAAGCTATTAGCGCATCCAAGCTATTAGACCTTTATCCAGACATCAATAAAACCGCGTTCAATATCGGTATATTTGGCAGTGTTTGTAAACTAGAGGATTTGTTAAAGACGGGGGATAGAGTCGAAATTTATCGTCCTTTACATAATGACCCAAAAGAAGCTAGGCGGCAGCGGGCGTTAAAGAGTTGATTCTATGAGCACCCTCAAGAATGCGCCTCAAAATGTCGGGTTACGCTACGCTAACCCGACCTACGACTTTTAAATGATCAATCATATTTAAGGTATTTAAAGCGCACATCATCGGGCGTGCCTTCTAAGGCACTGCCGGCTTTTTTACCCGGTTGCCACATCACCACTTCTTCAATCTTCTGGGCCAACTCAAAATCTTTATTGGTGATGCCTTTAGCCGCATGATTTTTTAATTTAACAATCACAAAGACATAAGAAACAGCTAAATCTGGGTGATGAAACGCCGCCTCAGCTAAATGCCCCACGGTATTAACCACCATTAAGGTGGCTTTCCAACCACTGGTTTTATATTTACGGCGTATCCAACCGTTTTCTAAATACCAATGTGCCAGCTCATCGACTAAGCGTGCATTTACCTGTTCATCGCTATAAACATCCTCATGCTTTACTTCTCTCCAGCTCATAATATGCTCCTCTGATTATTAAAATAGTTATCCATAATAATACTATAAAAGAGCCATAAGGATGAGTTGAACAAAGCGTAGAGTATCGTTTATGACTGATGCGGTCATGGTAACCGATGCTGGTCTGTCGTAGTTTAGGAGTGCAACAGCTTTAGCTGTTTTAAAAGCAACAGCTGAAGCTGTTGCACTCCAGTTTTTTAAGCACAGGATTTATAACCCCGTCACTTACGATGCCGATCGAGGTTTGCAACCCCGATCTAAACGTTTGGTGCTTTATTAGCTTTCGAAATTTAGGGACGGCGTTACAAACCTACGCCCTACATGTATCATTAACAAAAGTTGCTTTGCACTTTATTCAGCACACCCTAGATTAACTAACCTTGAGATACATAAAATGAAGAACTTAACTTTATTAATATTATTACTTTTTTCAGTCAATGCATGGGCTGAATGGACTCTGCTTGAATCTGCGAGTAGTGAGGATGGCTTTGATGTTTACGTAGAAACTCAATCTATACGTAAGGATGGCGACAAGGTAAAAATGTGGAGTATGTATGACTATAAGAAAGTTAAAGTAGATGTTAAAAGTTATTTGGCATCAGTTTCTCATGTTGAATATGACTGCAAAGAGGAAACATTAAGATTACTAGACTTATTTTGGTACACAGGTAATATGGGACAAGGTCAGCCGGTTTTTTCAAACACCAACATAAAAAAAGATCCTATATCAATCATGCCAGAAACGATTCATGAATCGTTATTCAATATAGCCTGTCGTACAAAGTGACATTATTGCCAATCATTTTCTAAGGCTTTCAATCACTCTATTAACATATGGACAATTATAAATAAGCAGGTTACTCTTTAAACTCACTGGGCATCAGATAATTAATGTAAGTTAATCATTTCATGAGTTCTTCATAACCTCATATTTTTTATATCACCTATAAAAGTAAAGCAGTATCAATTTAATAAATGATTAATAATTTTGAAGCTTGTATCTGGCGTTTTTTTTCACACTTAGATTAAAGAGATAGTTATGTCATTAAATTACTTTATCAAATTAACAGTGGCGTGCACTGTGGTTTCCTTTATGGCCGGTTGCGCCAAGACCAATATTCAGAAAACATCCGAATTCGCTATGATCGGCATGCCAAAACCGACTACCGTTCTAATTTATAACTTTTCTGTCGATCCACAAGCTGTCCAACAAAACGCCAGTCCTTTCTCGCGGATTGTACGCAGCTTTGAAAATAATAATGAGACGGCGGAAAAAATAAAACTTGGCAATGAAGTTGCTGAAGCAATGGCAAAAGAACTTACCCAGAAAATACGTGCAATGGGCTTAAATCCGCAACGGGCCGATCAAAACTCACCAGTTGTATCTGGCTCAATCTTAATTACTGGACAAATCGTCAAAATTGACGAAGGCAACAGTACACGTAGAAACGTTATTGGCTTAGGCGCAGGGCAATCTTCATTGGATGCCACAATCAGTGTCTTAGCACCTTCATCCTCAGGAAATAAAGCCTTAATGACCTTTAATGCCCATGGTGACAGTGGTAACAAACCGGGCGCTTTGGTCATGGGGCCTGCTGGTGCGGCAGCAGGTGCAGGAACGGCAGCAACAGTAGCTGTTAATACAGCGCAAGGTGCGGCTAATACTTATAAATCAGCCTCTGCAAAACAGGCAACAGATATGGCTGAAAAGATCTCAACCGAATTAGCCCTATATTTTGCTAAAGAAGGTTGGATTAATTCTGATTTGGCAAAATAATCATATTTATTAATCTTCATTCCTTGCTTGGTTTATTGCGTTTAAACTGCCTAGACATAAGCGGAAAATACTTTTAAGTCGTAACGAAAGCAAAGTGCTTTCGTTACGACTCGCCTTTTTCAATAGCTAAACACTCAGCTATATTCGCTGAAACAGGAAAATCTCATGAAATCTATTTTAAAAATCATTATAAGCATCGCTTTATGTTGGCTGACAACTACCTCTAATGCATTTACAAATGATGACATTGTTAATCGTGTTAAAGAATTGGATACTAATAAAGATGGCGGTGTTTCTATGACAGAAGCCGAGGCGGGTAATGCTCTACGCATAATACACAATTTTGACAAACTAGATGTCAACAAAGATAACAAAGTGACTGCAGAAGAAATTGAGGCCTTAAATAAATAATGTCTTATCGGCTAATAGCAACTCCTAGCGAGCAAGTTTCCAGACCTTACAAGCAAGTCGGGGGCTTGGGTAAGCCTGCCAATTTGCAAGCGTATTTTAAAGGCCCATCTGGAAACAAACGCAGTAAATAGCGACTATTCGCTTTCTCTTCACCCAAAGTTTTTGCGATGGCTTTGGCAAAAACTCGGGCATTGGGTAAGTGTTTATATTGCAGATAATACTGGCGTATGAAGTTAATAATCTCCCAATGCGCCGCCGTTAAGCTTATGTCATTAATATCCGCTAAGACTTGAGCCACCTGCTCGTTCCAATCGGCGGCCCTAATTAAAAAGCCTTGCTCATTGGTTTCTGGCAGCATGCTATTTACGACCATGTTTGTATGTGTATATTTTTAACAGTTAAGTCAACAAAGCCTGCATAGTCAATAACTTTTAAGCCCTTTAGCAACTCAGCTGAACCAATACCTCTAAGCTCGAGATCATCCGCTAAGGCATAAAGTTGATGCTGAGCTAATAACGACGTTAAGGCCGTGCTTAAACAGCCTTTTTGTAACAGATTTAACACTGCTTTATCAAGAAATAGTACATCATCCCCTACCCCTAAGCGCTGGAATATAGCCTTATCAATCGGTGACTGAGCAATAAGATGCAGCATGTTATTGGCTATCGGTTAATTTAAGCCCAACTATGCCGACAATAACAAAGCTAATAGATATCAATCGATACCAATCAACTGATTCTTTAAATAATATAATACCTAATATGGCGACGCCGACGGCTCCCATGCCGGTCCATACTGCGTAGGCTGTCCCTAATGGTAATGTTTTAAGCGCCCACATTAACAAACCAAAACTGCCGACTCCAGAGAATGCGGTGATGATGCTAGGCCAAAGTTTTGTAAAGCCTTCGTTATATTTAAGACTTAATGCAAAAATTATTTCTACAAATCCTGCTGAAAACAATAGCAACCACGCCATAATACTGCCCTTTCTTTGTGTATTAAAAGCAGGTATTTTACAATACTCTATGCAATAACTTCACATTCAATGTTATAGACTCATGATTCCTACGCAAAACCGCACTATTATGAGTGTATCCCAACTAAATCGTGCTACGGGACAATTACTCGGAGAACATTTCTTTAGTGTAATGGTGGCTGGTGAACTTTCTAATACTACGCAACCTTCATCTGGTCATTTATATTTCACACTAAAAGACGCTAATGCTCAGGTACGCTGCGCACTCTTTAAAACACAGCAACGCAGGCTAACTTTTAAACCTGAAAATGGTAAGCAAGTGATTGTCAAAGCGCAGGTGAGTCTTTATGAACCTCGCGGCGATTATCAACTTATTGTTGAGTCTATGGAAGAAGCCGGAGACGGTGCTTTACAACGCGCCTTTGATCTCTTAAAACTAAAACTAACGCAAGAAGGCTTGTTTGATGCTGCTCATAAAAAACAATTACCTAAACTACCGCATTGCATAGCTGTCATCACCTCACCCTCAGGTGCGGCTATTCATGACATACTCACGGTTTTAAAAAGGCGCTTTGCCGCGATACCTGTCATTATTTATCCAGTCGCTGTACAAGGTAATAATGCCAGTTTTGAAATTGCAGCGGCAATTAAGCTTGCCAACCATTTAAAACAGTGTGAGGTGATCATTTTAGGGCGAGGTGGCGGTTCTTTAGAAGATCTATGGGCCTTTAATGAAGAGAGAGTAGCGCGTGCTATTTTTAATAGCGACATTCCGATTATTTCAGCGGTAGGACATGAAACCGATGTCACTATCGCTGATTTTGTTGCTGATTTCCGAGCAGCCACGCCTTCAGCTGCAGCCGAACATGCCAGTCCAGATCAACAAGAATGGCTTGCCCGTTTCTTACACTTAGAAATAAGATTAGAGCAACAATGGCAACGATATATTAACCAAAAGCAACAATCATTGCTGTGGCTAAGTCAGCGTTTACAGCAGCAACATCCTGGACAAAAATTAGCTAGAAACGCGCAACGGGTTGATGATCTTGAAGCTAGACTTAATTTAGCGATGCAAGCACGTTTAGCTAATCATCAGAAGCACATGGACATGACACAAGTTCAATTATGGCAATACAATCCAGCGCTAACCATCAGTAACTATCAGCAAAAACAACATTATTTAAGTAGCCGCTTATTAACGGCCATTACGCACAAATTAGAACGATTACAACTTCGTTTATTAAAAAACAGCCAGACCTTACAGGCAGTCAGTCCATTAGCGACGCTGAGTCGAGGTTACGGATTATCTATGCAAGCTAAAACCAAGAGTATTATTCGTTCTACTGAACAACTAGTACTAGGTGATTTAGTACAAACGCATCTGGCATCCGGTTGTTTTACTAGCAAAGTTATTTCGCTAGATGAAACGTCGTTACTTTCTCCAGAACTCAGGCACGAATAGAATCACAATAGAAAATATTTGTACGCGACCTAACAACATGGCAAAGGTACAGACTGCTTTTTGAAAGTCACCTAAATTAACATAATTGCCCGCAGGCCCAACTTCATTTAAACCTGGGCCTGCGTTATTAATACAAGTAATGGTGGCGGACAATGCTGTCATAAAATCCAGACCACTTAGTAGCAAAGTAAAGGTCAGGATGACGATACTCATGAAGTATAAGAAAATAAACCCGGTTACCGAGTTGACAATATTATTACTAATGACCGTATCACCTATTTTCATAGGTCTAACGGCATAGGGATGAATGAATTTAAACATTTCCAAGCGCGCTTGCTTCATCAATATAATGGTTCTTATCATGCGTATGCCACCGCCCGTAGAACCAGATGAAGCAGAAAGGCAGCTCAGTAGTAACATCCACATAGGCACAAAAATAGGCCATTGATTGAAGTCCTGATTAGTGAAACCAGAATCTGTGGCAATACTCACTAAATTAAAACTAGCATAGCGTAGTGCCGTCATAAAATCAGGATAGGTGCCGGCATGAAATAATACGCCTGCGGCCATCAAGGTACTGCCCAAGACTAATATTAGAAATGTTCTTGCTTCGCGATCATTAATATAAGGCTTAAGTGACAGTTTACGTAAAGAGACAAAATGCGTAGCGAAATTAATAGCCGCCAACAATTGGAAAACGATTAATACACTTTCTATAGAAATGCTATTGAAAAAGGCTATGCTGCTATCGTGGGTAGAAAATCCTCCTAAACTCATAGTAGAAAAGGCATGACAAATAGCATCAAACCAACTCATACCCGCTAAGCGAAGAGCAATCATACAAACAACAGTAATACCTGCATAAACCATCCATAAAGCTTTGGCTGTTTGTGCAATACGAGGAGGTAAATCTGATGCTTTAACGGAACCGGGTGTTTCAGCTTTATATAACTGCATACCACCGATTCCTAATATAGGTAAAATGGCCACAGCGAAAATAATAATCCCCATACCAGCAATCCAATTTAATTCATGCCTCCATAGGTTAATAGACATTGGTAAATTATCTATACCCGTAAGTATCGTTGCACCGGTTGTGGTAAGGCCGGATACCGTTTCAAAATAGGCATCAATAAAACTAAGATTTGGCATATAGATCATCAACGGAATAGTACAAAGTACCGGTGTTAATGACCAAGTAATGGCTACTAATAAAAAGCCCGTTTGACGTGATACCTTTTTAGTAACCCAGAGCGTTGACAAAAACATGAACCCACCTAGAAAGAGGGTTATCCATGTACCTTCAAAGAAAGCATGTCTAGCACCGTCTTCAACGATAGTTGAGGTTATAAGACAAGTACTCATCAGGGCACTAAAGCCCATAGTGACTAAACCAAAGATATGGATAATGGTAAGTATGACATTCATCGTTAATTATTAACTTAATGTTATTGATGCGGCTATCATGACAGTCGCTTAGTCGCGTAGTTTGGATTGCAACTTTTCATTTATCCAATTCGTTGGAAGGATTGTTCGATATTTGTCACTAATTTTTTATCCATCGCAAACATAACCACATGATCACCTTCTTTAAAAACCGTATCATGATGAATAGCAATAACTTCACTATCCCTTATTAAGGCTCCTAAGACGATACCTGCTGGAAAATTAATGGTGTCCACACGACAACCAACTACTGAATTTTCACTATTATTTTCATGGGCAATGGCTTCTATAGCTTCTGAAGTTCCACCGCAAAGGGAAGTCACTTGTGCCACATCACCACGGCGAACATGCTTTAAAATACTACCTAAAGTTTCTTGATTGGGTAATACAGTGACATCTATACCTGTACCCGGTAACAGTTTGGTATACGAGTTATGATTTAATAAACAGATGGTTTTTCTAGCACCTAAGCTTTTTGCTAAAGAAGCAGAGATAATATTGACGCCATCATTTTCGGTAATCGCACAAAATAAATCCGTGCTTTCTATAGATTCATCTAGTAATAAAGCTTCATCAGCGCAGTCACCTAATAAAACAATAGCCTTAGTAAGATCATTAGCGATGCTATAAGCACGCTTAGGGTCTTTTTCAATGATCTTGACATGATGATCATGCTCTAATGCAAGCGCTAAGCGTTTGCCAATATGTCCACCACCAGCAATGATAATTCGTTTTAAGGGTGCCTCTAATTTATTGAGTTCAGATAAAACTTTACGTATTTCGTCACGAGGAGCCACAAAAAACACCTCGTCACCAGTTTCAATAATTGCTTCTCCAGTAACGCATAAATGCTTACCTTGCCTGAAAATTGCGACCACCCGCGTTTTGCCATCAGACAAACGCTCTTTTAGTGATTTTATTTTTTTACCGGTTAAAAAGCCATCAGCAACTACTTTAACGGAGAATAAGCGTACTAAGCCGCCGGCAAAATCAGATACATGTAAAACACCTGGGAATTCGATTAAATTCCGAATGGACTCCATAACAATTTGTTCTGGACTAATTACAATATCGACAGGAATGCCGTTAACACCGAATAGTTTAGGATTTTTCAGATAATCGATAGCACGAACGCGTGCAATTGTTTTCGGACGACTATAAAGCGTATTGATAATTAAGCAGGCCAACATGTTGGTCTCGTCACTATCTGTGACAGCTATGACCATATCGGTATTATTTACGCCAGCTTGCTCCAACACCGAAGGGTGCGCAGCATTACCTGTTACCGTAGCTATATCAATACGCTCTTTTAATGCATCTAAGAGCTCTTGCCTAAAATCAACAACGACAATATCATTTTCTTCACTAGCTAACGCTTGTGCAACCGATGATCCAGTGACACCTGCACCAAGAATAAGTATTTTCATAAATAATTACAGTAATAATTAATCACACAACGCTTCTTTACGCGTAACGCTAGGATTATCTTAGTCAAAATAAATCTCGCACATTGACTTAGGCTTTATATTTTTTATTGCTGCTCGATGATATCAAAACGTTTTTCAATGATTAAATGACCATTTTCATCAACGACTTTTACAGTCCAATTATTCTTGGCCGCAAATGCAACTAATTGATGACTGACTGTTCGCCACTTGTCATTGTTTGAAATAGTTATTTTTTTCCTGTTGATTAACTTATTACCTAACCACCATTCATGAAAAATAATTCGATCTTTCATATCAGCTACTTCAACAAAATAATAAACAGGAACTGTTTTATTTGCAGGCAATACAAGAGGAAGATTTAATTCAGTAACAGGTTCATTATTTTTAATATTTAGCGACAGTAGCGCCCTAGTAATTGTATTTTTAAAATTCGACTTCACTAAAGAAGGATCTTTAGCCTCAATCTTAATTATTTCGGTCGCTGCAACAGATGGTTTTGCATCTAATTCTTGACTAGAAGGTTTCATTATAAAAAAAAGAACTAAGCCTATTAACAAGGTAATCACTGCGAACGCTACCACTAGACGTTTAATATTCCATTCTGTCGTCTTTTGTAAGTAATCAACTTTTTTTGCTGATTTATTCTCAGAACTTGGGTATTTAACCTTTATTACCAAATTTTTTATGTCTTCCATTAAAACGTCCTGGTGAATTTCATTATTCAAAAATATTCTCATTTAAAACATTACATTCAACATGTTCTAACTTAAGCACACAACAATTACATGACCAATGATAAAGCTCTAACTTTAAATCGACTTATTTCTTGATGTACAAATCTGTAATCGTACCCGTAATCATTTCGGCCGCAAAACCAAAGGTTTCGGCAAGTGTTGGATGTGGGTGTATGGTGAGACTGATGTCTTCAGCATCTGCACCCATTTCTAAAGCTAATACTGCTTCAGAAATTAATTCACCAGCATTAGGACCAACCATTCCAGCGCCTAACAATCTACCAGTTTCTTTTTCACAAAGTATTTTGGTAAGGCCTTCTTTTCTTCCTAAACAAAGTGAACGGCCACTAGCTGCCCAAGGAAAAACAGCCTTGTCATATTCTATACCTTGCTGTTTTGCTTGATTCTCTGTCAACCCCATCCAAGTGACTTCAGGGTCAGTATAAGCAACAGAAGGAATGGTTAAGGCATCAAACTCTGATTTTAATCCAGCAATAACTTCAGCAGCGACTTTACCTTCGTGCACGGCTTTATGAGCGAGCATGGGATTACCGACGACATCGCCAATAGCAAAAATATGAGGGACATTGGTACGTTGCTGTTTATCTACCGCAATAAAACCTTGCTCATCAACATTAATCCCAGCTAATTCAGCTGAGATTAATTTACCATTAGGTCTTCTACCTACAGCAACCAATACGGCATCAAACATTTCAGATTCAGGTGCACCTTTGCCTTCAAAGAATACTTTTAAACCTTCTTCGTGCGACTCAATTGACTTAACGCGAGTTTCTAACCAAATCTTCTTATATTGTTTTTTAATACGTCTAAATAAAGGCGTTATTAAATCTTTATCACAACCAGGGATGATTTGATCCATTAGCTCAACCACACTAATTTCAGATCCTAAGGCATGATAAGCTGTAGCCATTTCTAAGCCGATAATTCCACCGCCGACGACTAAAAGTTTCTTAGGCACTTCTTTTAATTCCAAAGCATCCGTAGAGTCCCATAAGCGAGGATCATCATGAGGGAAAATAGGGATTTTAGTCGGATGTGAACCAGCTGCAATAATGGCTTGATCAAAGCGAATGGTTTTAACACCAGCTTCTGTTTGTACCGCTAAGGTATCAGGTGAAGTAAATTGACCATTACCCTGTATCAGGGTGACTTTGCGCTGTTTAACTAGCCCAGCCAAACCTTCATTTAAAGTTTTTGTAATTCCTTCTTTCCAAGCCTTAATTTTAGATAAATCTAAGGTTGGTTTACCGTAACTAATACCATGAGACTCAAACTCATCCACTTCATGAATGATTTGTGCAGCATGTAGTAAAGCTTTAGAAGGAATACAGCCCACATTAAGACATACGCCGCCCAATACTGGAAATCGTTCAATTAAGACGACTTGCTTACCTAAGTCAGCAGCACGAAATGCAGCGCTATAACCACCAGGACCGCCACCTAATACCAATACTTCCGCGTGTAAAACTGCTTCATTCATTTTAATCGTTCCAGTTAAAGTAACAAACGGCGTATATCACTTAAATTTTGTTTTAAAAGCGCCATAAATTTTGCGCCTTCAGCACCATCAATGACACGATGGTCATAAGTTAAATCTAATGGCAGCATTAATCGTGGTTCAAATTCTTTGCCATTCCAAACCGGCTGCATCTTGGCTCGAGTAACACCCAATATGGCAACTTCAGGCGCATTGACGATAGGTGTAAACGCCATACCACCAATACCACCCAGACTAGAAATCGTTAAACAGCCACCTTGCATATCAGCAGGCATTAATTTTCCGAGACGCGCTTTTTCACTTTTTTCAGCTAATTCTAGCGCTAATTCGTTAATACTCTTAGTATTGGCATTACGTAAAACAGGCACGACTAAACCATTAGGTGTATCAACAGCAATACCGATATTAAAGTATTTTTTTAAAATTAAATTTTCGCCATCTGCAGATAAGGATGCATTAAAACTAGGAAATTGCTGCATGGCAGCCACTAATGCCTTAATGATGAACATCAACCCAGTAATTTTTATATCGCCTTTAACTTTTTCAGCATTAAGGCTATTACGGAAAGCTTCTAAATCGGTAATATCAGCTTCGTCATGGTAAGTTACCATCGGCAAGTTTAACCAGACACGACTCAGGTTTTGCCCAGTTAGACGTTTAATTTTACTGAGCTTAAGTGTTTCGGTTTCGCCATAAGGAGTAAAGTCAACAGCTGGTATACTCGGAATACCCGCACCCGTAGCAACTACCCCTTCAGCCATCACTTTTTTAACGAATTTCTTTACATCTTCTTTTAAGATTCTTGCTTTACGGCCACTACCTGCTTTAATTTTAGCGACATCAACACCGAGTTCACGTGCAAATAACCGAACCGAAGGTGAGGCATGAGCCTTCCTTAAAGTTGTATCTGCTTCCATAACCGCAACTTCGGTGACTGATTTAGCAGGTAAATTTATAGTCTCAGGTAACTTAACGGCAACAGGCGCTTCAACCTTAACTACAACAGCCTCAGGCGCTTCAGTAACAATCGCTTGATCAGCATTAGCCAGTACGGTTGCAATTAAAGTACCTTCAGATACTTTATCACCAGGCTTGATATAAACTTGCTGAATAGTACCAGAAACACTAGAAGGCAAATCCATACTCGCCTTATCCGTTTCCAAGGTAGCCAGTGTTTGCTCCAGCACAACGACATCACCAGCTTGAATCAAGACTTCAACCACATCGATTTCAGCCACATTACCAACATCAGGAACTTTAATTTCTATTAAAACCGTCATGATTGTTCCTTACGTTAAATGAGCCAAGGTGCTTTAGCATCAGGAGCTATGCCATATTTAGCAATAGCGACCTCTACTTTAGCAGGATCAAACTGGCCTAAATCAGCTAGACTCTTTAGTGCGGCAATAGTGACATGGTAACGATTCACTTCAAAAAAGCGCCTTAAGTTTTCACGAGTATCTGAACGCCCAAAACCATCGGTACCTAATACCGTATAAGGAGCAGTAATCAGACTACGAATTTGTTCAGCAAAAGCACGTGTATAATCAGTTGCTGCAATAACCGGCCCAACTGCTTTAGCTAAGCAACTGGCAACATGTGATTGTTTTGCTGGTTCTGTTGGATGCAGTCGATTCCAACGTTCACAGGTTTGGCCATCACGAGCCAATTCAGTAAAACTAGGGCAACTCCATAAATCAGCCTCAACACCCCAATCATTTTTAAGTAAGTCAGCTGCAAACTCAACTTCACGAAAGATAGTGCCAGAACCTAATAACTGAACTCTTGGCGCTTTACTTTTCGCGCCGGCACGGAAACTATACATACCTTTGAGTATATCTAGCTCTATGCCCTTGGGCATAGCAGGATGACTGTAATTTTCATTCATGACGGTAATGTAATAGAAGATATCTTCTTGCTCAACATACATTCGACGTAAACCGTCTTGTATGATAACCGCTACTTCATAAGAATAAGTTGGATCATAAGAGACACAATTGGGGACTGTAGCGGCCATTAAATGACTATGACCATCTTCATGTTGCAGACCTTCACCATTTAAAGTAGTTCTGCCGGCGGTACCGCCCATTAAAAAGCCACGAGTTCGTTGATCAGCAGCCGCCCAAATTAAATCTCCAACGCGTTGGAAACCGAACATGGAATAATAAATAAAGAACGGAATCATAGGCACATTATGAGTCGAATAAGCCGTCCCCGCAGCGATCCAATCACATAAGCCACCGGCTTCATTGATACCCTCTTGCAGCACTTGACCATGCTTATCTTCTTTATAGAACATAAGTTGATCCGCATCTTGAGGTGTATACAATTGGCCGACTTGTGACCAAATTCCCAACTGCCTAAACATACCTTCCATACCGAACGTTCTTGATTCATCAGGCACTATCGGAACAATACGTTTACCGATATTTTTATCTTTAACCAAAATATTAAGTAGGTTAACAAAAGCCATCGTAGTAGAAATTTCGCGTCCTTCACGAGTTGCTTCTAGCAATGATTTAAAATCGCTTAATACCGGCACATCCAAGGCATACGACTTAGCCCTTCTGGATGGCAGATGACCACCTAATTCAGCACGTCGTTGTTGCATGTAAACTAACTCTTTAGATCCTTCAGGAAAGGTCAAATAAGGAAGTTTATGCATTTCTTCATCGCTAACAGGCAGCTCATAGCGATCTCTGAAATGCGTCAGTGAAATTTCACTCATTTTTTTCTGCTGATGAGAAATATTCTGTGCTTCGCCAGAAGCTCCCATACCATAACCTTTTATGGTTTTTGCCAAAATAACCGTGGGCTGCCCCTGATGATTAACGGCAGCATGGAAGGCGGCATAAGTTTTAGCGGGATCATGTCCACCGCGATTTAATTCCCAGATGTCGCGATCCGACCAATCTGCTACCATCGCCTTTAATTCAGGTGAATTGAAGAAATGTTCACGAACATAAGCGCCGTCTTTAGCTTTAAATGTTTGGAAATCACCATCAACACAAGCCATCATCCGTGCAGCCAAAACACCATTTTTATCGCGTGCAAATAAGGCATCCCAACGTTGCCCCCAAACTAGTTTAATAACATTCCAACCGGCACCACGAAATTCACTTTCTAATTCTTGAATGATTTTCCCATTACCACGCACAGGGCCATCTAGTCGCTGCAAGTTGCAATTAATAACAAATATAAGATTATCCAGCTTCTCACGACCAGCCATACCTATGGCCCCTAAAGATTCAGGCTCATCGGTTTCGCCATCACCTAGAAAACTCCAAACCTTACGATTAGAAGTGTCTGCAAAACCACGATCTTGCAAATAACGCATAAATCGGGCTTGATAAATAGCCATGATGGGCCCTAGCCCCATAGAAACAGTAGGGAACTGCCAGAAGTCTGGCATCAACCAGGGGTGTGGATAAGAAGATAGGCCGCCACCATCTACTTCTTGACGGAAATTATCCATTTGTTCTTGCGATAACCGGCCTAACAGAAAAGCACGAGCATAATCACCAGGGGTAAGATGACCTTGAGTAAAAATCAAATCGCCCGCATGCTGTTCAGAAGCGGCATGCCAAAAATGGTTATAACCCACATCATAGAGTGTTGCAGCAGAAGCAAAGCTAGCGATATGTCCGCCCACGTTAGTGTGCTTATTGGCTCTTAACACCATCATCATTGCATTCCAGCGCACATAAGAACGAATCTTTTGTTCTATCGTTGCATCGCCAGGAAATTGAGCCTGACGAGAAACAGGGATGGTATTAAGGTAAGCAGTATTGGCACTAAAAGGGATATCAAAGCCTGAATGCCGAGTTGCTGCAACCAGCTGCTCAATCAGAAAGTGTGCGCGTTCACTGCCATCTTGTTCTAATACTGATTGCAGCGCCTCTATCCACTCTTTAGTTTCTGCCGGATCGATATCATTTTGTCCGGTAATTTCTGACATTAAGCTGTTGTTCATGAGTAATCCTGTTGGGACGGGTTGTGCATGGCTTACAAAAATGTTGTATGAAGTTAATTCAATATCTATGACCGCGTATAAAAGATTTACCAAGAGTAATATTTGGTAACAAAACGGTCAGAGCAAACACCCTAAAGTGGCATAGTATATACAAATGAAGCAAGTCAATACACCCGTTTTAGTAATTGCCAACTTAACTAGCGTTAATTAAAACGGGTTTTCATCGTTTTTCTAAGTTCCATTAGAATGTCAGTAATACTTAAATTAAGTATTACACAGCAAACAATTACGTTTGTACATTGGCAAACAAAGCGTGCTAACTTACTTAATAAGCAAGGAATTTAATGATCAGCCACTTACCTCAATAAATAAGTAAACAAACCTATAAGGCCGTAAAGAATGCAAAAATAAGCGCTAACATGCTGAAACAAGTTATTTCCTACTAGACAATAATATTATTTATTAATACTATCTTTACCTATTGTAGAAATGGCCTCTTGCACCGTCGTCATAAATTGCGCAGGAAATATAATCGTGGAGTTTTTCTCGGTGGCTATTTCAGCCATCGTCTGAAGCGTACGAAGTTGTAAGGCAACAGGATGCAACGCTATAATATCAGCCGCTTCACCCAATTTTACCGCCGCCTGAAACTCACCCTCTGCTGCCACAATCTTGGCACGACGCTCACGTTCAGCTTCGGCTTCTTTAGCCATGGCACGCTGCATATTATCAGGTAAAGTTATGTCTTTAATTTCAACAGCCGTAACTTCTGCACCCCAAGGTTCAGTATGTCCATCAATGACATTCTTAATTTGCAGATTAATAGCACTAGTTTGAGACAGTAATTGATCTAATGAAAATTGCCCCACTACATTGCGCACTGTCGTTTGACTAATTTGGTTGACTGCACTGGTTATGTCCTCGATAGCAACCACTGACTTCTGTGGATCAATAATTTTGTAATAAGCGACAGCCGCAATATCTATAGAGACATTATCTTTAGTAATAATCTTCTGTGAGGGAATGTTCATGGTGATGGTGCGCAAAGTCACCGAAGTCATTTGTTCAAAAAGCGGAATTAATACAATTAAACCAGGGCCACGAACCCCAGTTAGCTTACCTAGAAAGAAAATAACACCACGATCGTATTCTTTGACGATCCTCAGTGACATAAATGCTAACACTATGAAAACAAAACTTACGATACCTATTAGATTATCTGAAAACATACGCCCCCCCCCTCCTTTAGTTAGCTATAAATGCAACAAAACTGAACTTATTATTTTAGGTACTATAGTTGCTGCTAGCACCTTAGTAAAGATGCGAGTTTACCTTTGTTCTAAGCCTAAAGTAACCAACACAATCTTATCTTTCATATTTAATAATCATACAGAAGCGAAACAACCCAAAAAATATTTATCTGCTAGACTGTATACCAATAACCTAACAACTTTATTGCCTAATCTAAATCTAGCCCATGACTTTTTTAGCCCACGACCATAAAATCACTAGGCCTAATGCAATTAATAAATTGACGATTTTATGTGACGCAGTAAGCAAAATAAAACAACAGTCCAGAGATTAACAACGATGACGCCCTGCCCCCCCAAAACATCATGTTTAACTTGCAGATTATCTGACTTATGCCTACCGTTTGGTTTGCAAATTGATGAGGTAGAAACCTTAGAGATCATCATTAAAAACAAACGACCTTTACGTTTGGGGGAACTGTTATTTTCCAAAAATGATCAATGCCTTGGTTTATTTGCCGTTAAATCTGGCTCTTTTAGACGCTTTGTGATTAATGCAGAAGGTATAGAGCAATCGTTGGGCTTTTATTTGCCTGGTGAATTAATAGGCTTAGATGCTTTATTTGATGGTCGCTTTACTTGCTCGGTAGATGCACTAGAGACCAGCTCTGTGTGTGAGTTGCCACTGACTAGGCTAAATGAGTTATGTGTAAAAATCCCTAACTTACAATATCAATTAACGCGGATATTAAGTAAAGAGATTACAACTAATCATGAGCAAATGTTCTTACTCAGTAATAATTCAGCCAAAATAAAAGTAGCTACTTTTTTGTTGATGTTGTCGAAACGTTACGGGGCATTAGGTTATTCGCACACCCAATTTAATTTAAGTATGCCTAGACAGACTATTGCTAGTTTTTTAGGGCTCAGTAATGAGACTATTAGCCGCCAATTAACCTCGCTATGCAAAGAAAAAATTATTTCAGTTAATCAACGCGCCGTCGTAATTAATGACTTTATTTCATTACAAGCCATCATAGAGCCCTGCCACAATAAATAAGCAGCGATCAACGATGAACTAAGGTTCGCAACTGAAGACAGTCAATGTATTGCGTGATTGGGTTGCTAAAAAATGCAACCCAATCCACATTGAACTTAATATCTGTTCAACAGCATAAAATAATAATTATTTAATGCTAGTTTGAGTTTGAGTAGAAGCTGGTTTACTGGGGCCTTTACCAGAATCACAAGCAGTAAGGCTGACGAGGGCGATAACTAACAATAATAAATGGCTAACTGTTTTCATAAGACTTTCCTCATTGATAATAAAATATAAAATCGTTTGGTTCTAATCGATTTTGTCCAACCCTTTTTGGGTGGGGCTATTCTTGCATTATTAAAAAGACTTGCTCTTGATCTAAATCAAGTCGAAAGCAAATAATTCAAATCTATGGCTAAAATAATTTAAGTTTGTCATTCCTCTAAAAAGCCCAGCCAGCAACTTTAAGATAGCTTTCTATTCTTACCTCTCTAACAAACTAACTCATAAACTGCCATTTACCAAAATATTGACTCCTAAGTTAATGCCAGTTTACTTGGTAGCTTCACCTACCTCTTCACATGCTTCTAGGGACTATTCCCTAACAAAATGCAGATGCCAGCATGTTTCTAGCTGATGCTTGCGAATTACGACCATTCCACCTAGACACTAACACACTGCAAAAAACCTATAGGCAAGGCCCAATGACTATCAATGATTTGTCTAAGTCTCTCAGGTGTATCCTAATCAATTCAAAGACTTCCTTAAGAGCCTCGTAGATACCGTATAATTAATTTACTACTCAAAATACGCCTCAAAAATAAAATAAACACAGCTCTATTCAATTTCAAGTAATATCTATGCTCATAAGTAAATGGAACGCTACACTGCAATACATTTAGCACCTACTTTAATTCTTAATTCAACAGACTACTTACGCTAAATAACCATGATCCATCAATCTATCATAGGCCCTGTCATGCTGGACATAGAGGGTTTAACTTTGGCGCCACATGAACATGACAAGCTAAAGCACCCTAACACTGGTGCGGTGATTCTATTTGCACGCAACTACCAAGACCCTCTGCAAGTGACTGAGCTTATTGACAGTATTCGTTCAGCAAGACCAGGCCCACTGCTTATTGCGGTTGATCAAGAAGGCGGTAGAGTGCAGCGATTTCAAAACGGTTTTACGCGTTTACCTCCAGCGGCCAGTTACGCACATGCTCCTGAATTAGCAGAGCCAGCTGGCTGGTTAATGGCCGCTGAATTATTAGCCGTCGGGGTAGACTTTAGCTTTGCACCTGTTTTGGACATTGATTGCGGCGTTAGTCAAATTATAGGTGATCGTTCTTTCGCAACCGAAGCCACTTTAGCCACTCAACTTTCTAGTTCTTTTAGAAAGGGCATGAAATCTGCTGGCATGGCCGCCACTGGCAAACATTTTCCTGGACATGGTGCCATCGCCTTAGATTCACATCTAACACTCCCTATTGATGAGCGTGACTTAGACAGCCTTCGCAACAAAGATTTATTACCGTTTCAACAGTTAATTAACGAAGGCTTAGAAGCCGTCATGCCAGCCCATGTGCTTTATCCTAATATTGACCCTAATCCAGCCGGTTTTTCGGCCTTTTGGATACAAACAATATTAAGACAGGAATTGAAATTTAATGGCGTGGTCTTTAGTGATGATTTAAGTATGGTCGGAGCAGCTTTTGCAGGAAACTTCCCTGAACGCGCCAGACGCGCCCAACAAGCAGGTTGCGATATGTTATTAGTCTGTAATAATCCACTAGCGGCTGAACAAGTACTTGAAGCATTACCTATTACTAATGATACACTCAGAACCCAGCGCCTGATGCGCATGCAAGGTCACAAAATACTTGATAGAGCAGCACTCATGAGTTCTAGTCTATGGCAAGAAACCACGACACTGATTAAGCAACATTTAGATCGCCATGCTTAAAGAAATTAACGCCATACTAGCAGATGCCGACTTATTAGTTAACGAACAACAAATAGCTGTTGCTATCACACAAATTGCTGAGAAAATTAATAGCGTACTCGCTGATCGCAATCTTTTAGTGCTCTGTGTAATGAATGGCGGCTTGGTCTTTACAGGCCAGTTATTACCCCAACTCACCATAGCACTCACTTTAGATAGCATTAACGCTAGCCGATATCATAACCAAACTAGCGGTGGCGCTATTGAATGGGTCAATACCCCACGAACATCGATTAAAGGCAGAACCATACTGATTGTTGATGACATATTGGATGAAGGCATCACTCTTGCAGCCATCTATGAACATTGTCTAGCACATGGCGCAGCGTCTATCTATAGCGCGGTGTTAGTCAATAAATTACTAGGACATAGCAAAGCCATTTTCGCTGACTTTATAGGTCTCAACCTAGAAAACCGTTATTTATTCGGCTATGGCATGGACTACAAGGGTTATTTACGCAATGCACCGGGCATTTATGCCTGCAAAGAACATCACGAGGAATAAGCAATGACCACATTAGCGATTATTGGCGGTAGCGGCCTTAGCCAACTTAAAGAACTGAATATTATTAAACGTGAGCAGCTCAACACACCTTATGGTGCTCCTTCTGCTGAATTTATTACCGGCGAATTTAACCATAAAAAAGTAATCTTTCTAGCCAGACATGGTAATCCTCATACCTTAGCGCCCCATAAAATCAACTACCGCGCTAATATTTGGGGGCTTAAGCAATTAGGGGTTGAACGTATCATAGCTGTAGCTGCGGTAGGTGGCATTAGTACCGCCATGGCACCTGAGCATATAGCTATACCCGATCAAATTATTGATTATAGCCATGGTCGTTTACATAGTTTTTTTGATGACAAAAATCATCCGGTTACTCATATAGATTTCACTTACCCTTACCATCCTAGCTTACGTAAAGCCTTAATCACCGCGGCAACACAGGCTCAAATCTCTATTAGCCCTATCGGCACTTATGGCTGTACTCAAGGGCCACGACTAGAAACGAGTGCTGAAATTAAACGCATGCAACAAGATGGTTGCGATCTAGTCGGCATGACCGGCATGCCTGAGGCCGCTCTGGCTAAAGAATTAGATATCGATTATGCAACGATTGCTGTTATAGCTAACTGGGCCGCCGGTAAAGGTGCTGGTGAAATTTCTATGGCCGAATTAGAGCAGCATTTGCAAATGGGTATGATCAAAGTCATTAAGCTGCTAAGTGCTTTTATTGCTTTGCCTTAACGCAAAATAAATGTTTTCTGTTGGGCTAACAGCTTCACCGTCAACCAAACAAGGTACCAATAATTGTGGGTTGGGGAAAATCGAAGCCCGACATACAGTAGCTTTAGCTGTTTCTAGTAAAGTTACATTCAAATTTCTAATGGTCCATTATTTTTATGTATAGGAGCCAACATGCAAGCTTTTGTTAAAAATATCGCAGAAGAAAATCAATATAAAGCCACCCATTTATTGCGCATACTGCATGCCATACAAGCTCACTATCATTACATTCCTAAACCAGCCATTGAGCAACTGGCAAGCTTATTAAATATAGCCCGCACCCAGATTATTGGCGTTATTGAATTTTACAGTTTTTTTCATTTATCACCACGCGGGCGCTACGAATTATTAATCAGTGATTCTATTACTGATCATCTATTAGGCAAGCACGCACTCACCGACTATTTAGCCATAAAACTAAATGTTGCCGTGGGTGAGGTTCGAACAGATGGCCTAGTTAGTTTAGATAACACCTCCTGTACCGGACTTTGTGATCAAGGCCCTGCTGGCTTAGTGAATGGTTATGCTCTGCCCCATCTTGATCATGCTCGCATTGATCAAATTAGTGAGCTGATTAATCAGCAAACTCCTGTCGCTCTATGGCCAAGTCAGTTATTTCAGGTCGATGATCATATTATTAAACCGGGTTTATTATTAAATCATCCGCTAACACCCGGTGAGGCCTTACAATCAACTTTTAAACGTGGTTTAGTCGCCACTTTGGCTGAGCTGGATACCTCAGCTCTTCGTGGCCGTGGCGGCGCTGGCTTTAAAACAGCGAGCAAATGGCAATATTGTCGTGATGAACCTGAAAACCAACGCTATGTCGTCTGCAATGCTGATGAGGGTGAACCTGGAACATTTAAAGATCGAGTGCTATTAAATAGCTATGCCCAGCAAGTTATTGAAGGCATGACTGTATGTGCAGCCATTATCGGGGCGCAACAAGGCTTCTTATATTTACGTGGCGAATATTTGTTTTTGTACGATAAGCTGCAACAGGTACTGGTCGAGCGCAGGCAGCAGGGTTTATTAGGCAATAACATACTTAACAGCGGCCTAGATTTTGATATCGACATCTGCTTAGGTGCCGGCGCTTATATCTGTGGCGAAGAATCCGCTTTGATTGAATCGCTAGAAGGAAAAATGGGCATTCCTCGTAATCGCCCACCGTATCCAGTGACTCAGGGTTATTTAGGCAAGCCCACTGTCGTTAATAATGTAGAGACTTTTTTAGCCGCAGCAGCCATTGCACATCTAGGTGGTGATTGGTTTGCCAGTATCGGCACGGGGCAATCTAAAGGCACGAAAATACTCAGTATTAGCGGAGATTGCGCTAAGCCTGGCATCTATGAATATGCTTTCGGAACGCCTATAGAAACCATATTAAACGATTGTGGTGCTGAGGAGTTGTTGGGCGTGCAAATCGGAGGGCCTTCAGGTCTGTTTATTTCTGACCTAGAGCTACAGCGTAAATTAGCTTTTGAAGATTTAGCCACCGGAGGCTCCTTCATCATTTTTAATAAACACCGTAACTTACTGGATATCGTTAATAACTTTACCCGTTTTTTTGCTCATGAAAGTTGTGGCTTTTGTACACCTTGCCGAGTTGGAACGTCTTTATTGAAAAATCAACTGGCTAAAATTATTGACGGTCATGGTTCAGCAGGTGATGTGGTAGCTCTTGAAGAATTATGTGTTTTAGTTAAAAATTATAGCCATTGTGGTCTTGGGCAGACTGCCGCCAACCCTATTATTAGTACGTTAGCGCGTTTTCCTGAGTTGTATCAAAGTCGCTTAAAAAACATCAGTTACGAACCTGGCTTCGATTTGGATGCTTCCTTAGAAAATGCAAGACAACTAGCTAACCGTAACGATGCCGCCGCGCATTTAACGCAAGTGGAGCAAGACTGATGACTAAAACCATCCATATTGATGGCAATACCATCCCCTTTAAAGAAGGGCAAACCATCATCGAAGCCGCTACGGCTGCCGGCATTTATATTCCGCATTTATGTCATCACCCAGAATTTACGGCGCATGGCAGTTGTAAATTGTGCACGGTTAATGTTAATGGTCGAAACTGTTCGGCTTGTACTTTCGCCGCCATGGAGGGTCAAGAGGTCCTTAATAATAGCCAAGAACTGAAGGCTGATCGGCAAAAAATAACCCAAATGCTCTTTGTAGAGGGTAATCATTTCTGCCCGTCGTGTGAAAAAACCGGGAACTGCCAGTTACAAGCGGTTGCCTATCATTTAAATATGCTAGACAGTCATTTTCCGCATTTTTATTCACACCGAGAACTTGATGCTAGCCATGCTGAAGTGATAATTGACCATAACCGCTGTATCTTTTGCACTTTGTGCGTCAGAGCTAGTGACGAACATGATGGTAAAGCCGTGTTTGCGATCAGTGGTCGAGGAATCAATAAACATCTCATCATTAATTCTGAAAGTGGCTTATTAAAAGATACTAATATAGAAGCGACTGATTTAGCGGCTCACATCTGTCCAACTGGAGCCATACTCATAAAACACACAGGCTATCAAGTCCCTATCGGGGAACGTACTTATGATCATCAACATATCGATCAAATCAGCTTAGCGGTGGAACAAACTGATGAAAACTAAAATAAGAATCGCCACCACCTCATTAGGCGGTTGTTTTGGCTGTCACATGTCTTTATTAGATTTAGATGAGCGCTTAATACCGCTAGCAGAACTCATAGAGTTTGATCGCTCACCATTAACCGATATTGAACATTGTACGAATTGTGATATTGGTTTAATTGAAGGCGGCGTTTGTAATTCTGAAAACGTGCATGTATTACGCGAGTTTCGTAAAAACTGCAAAATCCTAGTCGCTGTAGGCGCTTGCGCCATTACAGGAGGACTACCTGCTATGCGTAATTTTATTCCACTGGAAGAGTGTCTCGCTGAGTCATACCTCCGTGGTATAGGGGTAGAAAATGCTCAAATCCCCAACGACCTTGAGTTACCTTTGTTATTGGATAAAGTAAGACCCTTACATGAAGTTGTAAAAGTAGATTATTTTTTACCAGGTTGTCCACCCTCAGCCGAAGTGTTTTGGACTTTTTTAAATGATTTAATCGCAGGTAGGGAACCAAGTTTACCTTATGAATGCGTGCATTATGACTAATTTGTTAAATCAGAATAGCGGTAGCGCAATCCGACATCTCAAAGCTCATGTGTCGAGTATCTAAACCAATAGCAACCTAGGTATTGAGTGCCTTAATGCTAGACATGGTTTGTTCAAATACAGATTGCCAATGCTCTAAAGTAGCAGATTCAAAGCATTGCAACTTAAGCTGATGACTAAATTCATCGCAAGCAGTGTGTAATTGCATAGCCCCTAAGCTACCGGATACACCTTTCAACGTATGAACTACCCTTTTCGCTGCCTGTGTATCACCTTGCCTTAGTAAATCAGCCACGACTAAAGATTCACCCTTAGACTCAGTATAAAACTCCTGTAGAAAGCTCAATAATACCTCGCGTTGACCACCTACTATGAATTTAATATTTTCCAAATCAAACCCTGGTAGGGCTTCAGCAAGATCAGTCCAATCTTTATCATCTGGCAAGCTTAGCGGCTCAGATAGACTCGTTTTTGAAAACTGCGAGGCCCTAATAGTGCGACTCAGCACATTAATTAACGCCTCTGAATTAATAGGTTTAGGTAAAAAATCATTCATACCAGCCGCCATATAACTTGCTTGCTCTTCAATGGTCACACCTGCGGTTAAGGCGATAATGGGCAGTTTAGCAAAGGCTGGTTGCAATCGAATTTGGCGGGTAGCCTCTAGCCCATCCATAACGGGCATTTGGATATCCATTAATACGGCATCAAAGGCTTGTTGCTGGAGTTTTTCTAAGGCTATTTGTCCATTATCGGCTATGACCACGCTCATACCCGATAATTTAAGGAGTTCACTAACTACCTTTTGATTAATATTATTATCTTCTACAACTAATATGGAAATGCCTTGAAAATTAACCTCATTATGATTTAGTTCGCTATCATTTAGAATAAAATTCTCTGCATTTAAAGCACTCTCATCTAATATTTTCTGTTCTTTACCTATATTAATACTAGAGACACCCAGTAAAACCTCGAAACTAAACTGTGAGCCTAAGCTAGGCTGACTAATGACTTTCAGCTCAGAATCCATAAGCTTTAATAAACTTTGACTAATGGCCAAACCTAAACCTGTACCACCAAAACGCCTAGTCATTGAACTATCTACTTGGCTAAAAGGTTGAAATAATCTGGCTAAATCATCTGCGTCTATTCCTAACCCAGTATCTTTAACCGAAAATGCAATTAAAGCTTTAATATTATCTAAAACTTTTAATTCAATCTTAATCGTTATTGTGCCTTGATTCGTAAATTTAATGGCATTGCTTATCAAGTTGGCAAGGATTTGCGTCAATCGTAAAGCATCACCGATTAAATAGAGAGGCGCGGCTGTATCGATATCAAAGATTAATTTAAGCTGCTTTACCTCGGCACTAATAGAAAACAAATCTCTTAAATTACGCAGTACGTCATTCAAGCAAAAAATCTGATTTTCAATATGCATACCCGAAGCCTCAAGTTTTGAGAAATCGAGTATATCGTTAAGTATAAGCAATAAACTTTTGCCAGAGCTATAAATCTTTTGCAAATAATCGCTTAGCTTAGGGCTTAATTCTTGATGTAGCGCTAACTCGGTCAAGCCGAGTATGCCATTCATAGGCGTACGGATCTCATGACTCATGTTGGTTAGAAACGCTCCCTTAGACTTAGCCGCTTGTTCCGCGCCTTCTAATGCTGTCAGCAATTGTTGCTCAGCCTCAATATCTGCACGTAAATCTCTAAAATAACCTCCAACCAATTTTTGGTTAGAAATATTGATGTAGTTAGCATTTATCTTGACCGGAACAATCTCGCCTAGGACATTACGATGCTTACTCGTAAAGGTAATATTTTTTTGTTTTTTAATGATTACAAAAAGATCTTTTATTTTTTGTTCATCTAACTCAAGGTCATAATCTTGGATATGCGTCGTTAACAAAATGTCTTTAGCATAACCAAAATGCTGACTAGCGGCATCGTTAACAAAGGTCAGGCGAAACGATTGTTCGGCATCCACTATATAAAAAGGGTCAGCACTAGCTTCTATTAAGGCTTGGAGAATTTTTAATTGCTGCGTATTGTTATACAAACTGGTCGACGCTGTATTAACAGAATTCACCATACTTCTAAGCTCTTCGCTACCACCAGAAAACGTGATTTGCTCGCCATTAGATTTAGGGAAATTATCAATAAAGTTAACAAGTTCAGCTATACGCCGTTTAGGTTTTTGTGCGGTTATCAATACAAAAAAAATAGACAGCAATGATGCCATAAACAAAACCAATGCAGTTTGTCTAATAACCAGTTGCTGTGCCTCATAAATCTGTTCCAGTGCATATTCAGTCTCTACCCATCCAATGGAACTTCCTGCAGTTAATGGCAACCAGTTGACAATATGATCATTAAGCAGAACTTGCTTTGCAACAGCCTGTTCAGGTATTGTTACCGTCTGACCATGAGTCAGTTGCCACTCGCCATTCAATTGATTTTTATGGGCGTCTACTATTGCTAAGCCACGGGCATTAACTACTAAAATTCGATCAACATGGGTTGTTGTACTCGCAACTTGATTAACAACTTGATCTATTGCTACATAATTAGATTCTACTAGGGGATTCAATATACTGGAGGATAAGCCCGACGTTATGAGTACAGCTTCGTTCTTGGCTGTATCCGTCGCGGTTTGAGTTTGTTCGAAAGCCACATATAAACCCAACGCTAATAAACAAAGCAATGGAGGTGAAATAGAAATAATGGCTAAACGCCCTATCATTGTTTTAGGGAAAATTGTCATGGTATTACTCTGTAATGCATTGAAGGGTAAGTTAATCACTTAACATTTGCATCAAAAGTTGATGGCTAGGTATGTATATTTGTTAAAATCACTCTATCATTGAGACCCAGTAACAACAAGTATAAATACGGATAACATCGACTATTGATTGACTAAATAGGCCAACCTCGTAGAAAATAGGCAATATTTAGCCCAACTAATAACCTCAACCCGTATGGATAACCACGTTACTCCCCCAAACAGTTTAGTGTCCGTACGTAATTTGTCATTTTCTCGCGGCACTACGAAAATTTTCGACAATATTTCACTTGATTTCGAACGTGGTAAAATCACTGCGATTATGGGACCTAGCGGCACAGGAAAAACTACCTTACTTAAACTGATAGGTGGCCAACTTTTCCCCGACCAAGGCACCATTAGCGTCGATGGCGAAAATGTCCATCAATTACGCCGTGCTGAGTTATACAATTTACGCAAACGCTTAGGCATGCTTTTTCAAAGTGGCGCGCTGTTAACAGACATGAACGTTTATGATAACGTCGCTTTTCCCTTACGTGAGCATACCCATCTGCCTGAGTCCATGATACGAACCCTGGTGCTCATGAAACTACAAGCAGTTGGCTTAAGAGGCGCTCGTAATCTAATGCCAAATGAATTATCCGGCGGCATGGCTAGACGCATTGCCTTAGCCAGAGCTATTGCGCTGGATCCCATGATGATTTTGTATGATGAACCTTTTACAGGCCAAGATCCCATTTCTATGGGTATATTAGTACACCTAATTAAGTCGCTTAATACCACCTTGGGCTTAACAAGTATTATCGTCTCTCATGACGTGCATGATACTTCGGCAATTGCCGATTACATCTATGTCTTATCAGGAGGAAAAATTGTAGGACAAGGTACGCCCCAAGAAATTCAGCAATCAGAATCTGAATGGGTACAGCAGTTTATGACGGGAGCTGCCGATGGCCCTGTTCATTTTCATTACCCTGCCAAAGATTATGTCGATGATCTGTTATCATCAGGAAAACGTTATTAATGCTTTCATTGATAAATTCGACCTTAACTTAACTTAAGTCAATTAAACTAACCACATGACAGCATTCTTAGAATATTTAGGGCAGAGCACGCGCATCAGTTTTACCAAACTAGGACGAGCCAGTTACTTTTTACTACAAATCCTAGCCGGCATATTAAGCCTGTTGGCACGACCACGTTTATTACTCAAACAGCTCTATTCTGTAGGCGTATTATCCTTTTTGATTATCACTATTTCCGGCCTTTTTGTCGGCATGGTTTTAAGTTTGCAAGGTTATTACACGCTTTCGGATTTTGGTGCAGAAGAATCCTTAGGGGTGATGGTCGCTGCGTCTTTAGTTCGAGAATTAGGCCCCGTAGTTTCAGGACTGCTTTTTGCTGGTCGAGCAGGTTCTGCATTAACGGCAGAAATTGGCTTAATGAAAGCGACTGAACAGCTATCCGGAATGGAAATGATGGCCGTAGATCCTATAAGGCGCATTATCACGCCACGCTTTGTCGCTGGCTTAATTTCTATGCCTTTGCTGGCCGCATTATTTAGTGCCGTGGGCGTTATCGGCGGTCAAATGGTCGGCTGTGGTCTACTAGGCGTTGATGAAGGTGCCTTTTGGTCACAAATGCAGTCCGGCATTGACTTTAAAGATGACATTATTAATGGTGTCATTAAAAGCCTAGTTTTTGGTTTTGTTACTTCTTGGATAGCGTTATTTGAAGGTTATGATGCCATCCCTACCTCGGAAGGTGTTAGTCGAGCGACTACCCGCACCGTGGTTAATTCAGCTTTTAGTATTTTAGGTCTAGATTTTATCTTGACCGCACTTATGTTTGGAGAACATTAATGCAGCACACCAGCACCCAAGACACTCTTGTCGGCCTTTTTGTCGCCTCAGGCATAATCGGATTGTTTTTTCTTGCCATGCAAGTCAGTAACTTAAGCTCTTTTGTTAGCGAAGATAGCTATACCATAACAGCACGCTTTGAAAACTCTGGTGGTTTAAAAATTAAATCTCCCGTTTCTGCGGCGGGCGTTAAAATCGGCCGAGTAACCGCTATTAGCTTTGATCCAAAAACCTTTGAATCTATCGTTAAGATGAGTATCAATTCTAAATATAACGCCCTACCAGATGACACCACGGCTAGTATTTTTACAGCCGGCTTATTGGGTGAGCAATATGTTAATTTAGATGCCGGCGGCTCAGATACCCCGCTTAAAAATAATGGCAAGATTGAAATTACGCAGTCTGCAATTATTCTTGAAAAAGCCTTAGGACAATTTCTATTCAAGTCTGCGGAAGAAAAAAAGTGACCCAACTGAATATTATTGCTCAAGGTGATGGGCATTTTATGATTAATGGTGATTTGACTTTTGCAACGATAGATCAACAAGCAATAAAATCAGTTGCTTTTTTAACAACTGCAAAACATATTACTATTGATTTGAGCCGCGTGGTGAGCACTGATAGTGCCGGCTTGGCGCTTATGATTGAGTGGATTAAATACACTAGGCAACATAGAACCCAAATCCTTTTCAAAAACATTCCCGATCAATTGCTTAATCTTGCTAAACTAAGTGGTTTTGATAAGACTGGCCATTTTGCTCCGCAAACTGCAAAGGGGTAAAACATTGATCACCTCTTTTTACATAGGCACTTTAAAAGCATCTCATGGATAAATTAATAATAACTGGTGGTTCATGCCTTTCCGGTGAAATACGCATTTCTGGCGCTAAAAACGCGGCATTACCTATACTCGCAGCCACCTTGCTTTCAGATAAGCCAGTTAGTGTAGGTAATATTCCTCATCTACATGATATTACTACCACTATGGAACTCTTAGGACGCATGGGAGTTCATTTAGTGGTTGATGAGAAAATGAATATCGAAGTCGATAGCAGCACTATCAATAGTTATATTGCACCTTACGAATTAGTAAGAACGATGCGTGCGTCTATTTTAGTATTAGGTCCTTTATTAGCTCGCTTTGGTGAAGCTCATGTTTCTTTACCGGGTGGTTGTGCTATCGGTACTCGCCCAGTTGATATACATATCAATGGCCTAATCAAAATGGGGGCCGATATCACTGTCGAAGGTGGATTTATTCATGCCAAGGCTACGCGTTTAAAAGGCTGTCGCTTAGTCCTTGAGCAAATCACTGTTACCGGCACTGAAAATTTATTAATGGCAGCAACCTTAGCTGAAGGCACAACCATTATTGAAAATGCTGCTAAAGAACCTGAAGTCACTGACTTAGCATTATTCCTGAATGCTATGGGCGCTAAAATCACCGGCATAGGCACTGATGTTTTGATTATTGAAGGTGTAGAGAGCTTAGGTGTCGAAGATCTGCACTATGACATACTCCCCGATCGTATCGAAACAGGAACTTATTTAATTGCTGCGGCGATTACTGGCGGCAAAGTTAAGCTTAAAAACACTCGTCCTGATATTTTAGATGCTGTTTTAGAAAAGTTGGTTGAAGCAGGCGCTGAAATCACCACAGGTGAAGATTGGATTGCTCTGGATATGCATGGCAAAAAACCCAAGGCGGTTTCTCTACGTACAGCTCCATACCCGGCATTTCCAACAGACATGCAAGCTCAATTTATCGCGCTTAACTGTATTGCTGATGGCGTAGGTATTGTCACGGAAACGATCTTTGAAAATCGCTTTATGCACGTACAAGAATTACAACGCATGGGCGCCGATATTAAACTTGAATCGAATACCGCTATTTGTACCGGGACTAAAAAATTAACGGGCGCCCCTGTGATGGCAACCGACTTAAGAGCGTCAGCTAGTCTTGTTGTGGCTGCTTTGGCCGCAGAAGGCGATACACTTGTTGATCGTATTTATCATATAGATCGCGGATATGATCACATTGAAGAAAAGTTGTCACAATTGGGCGCAACCATTCGCCGCGTTCCAAACTAAGGCCTGACTATGCTAACTATAGCTGTATCTAAAGGTCGAATTTATGAAGAAGCCCTACCATTGTTGGCCGAAGCGGGGATCGTTCCGACTGATGATCCAAAAACCTGTCGCAAGCTCATTTTACAAACCACCCGTGATGATGTGCAGCTCGTTATCATCCGCGCAACCGATGTACCTACTTTTGTAGAATACGGTGCTGCTGATTTAGGTATCGCCGGTAAAGACGTTTTAATAGAACATGGTGCCGATAGCCTATATGAACCATTAGACTTAGGTATTGCTTGTTGCCGACTTATGACTGCAACGCGGAAAAATGCTCCACCCATAAGCGGACGCGTTCGTGTTGCCACTAAATTCGTCAAAATAACTGAGCGTTATTTTGCTAATTTAGGTATTCAAGCAGAAATTATTAAGCTATACGGCTCTATGGAACTTGCACCATTAGTAGGTCTAGCGGATTGTATTGTTGATTTGGTCGACACAGGCAATACCTTAAAAGCTAACGACATGGAACCTCGTGACTTAATTATGAATATTAGCTCGCGCTTAGTCGTTAACAAAGCCGCTATGAAAATGAAAAATGCAGCCATTGTTGAATTATTGGCGCAATTTGAACGGACTTTGGCAAAACGTAATTAAATAGTCGTTATTCATTGTTAATGTGCTCTTTGTTTTTTCAATGAAAACATCACTCAATCTTCATTTACTCGAACTTGTTTAGCCCTCATTAATATGCCAGATCTAAGCCTACAAAAACTTGATGCCAACGCAACTGACTTTGATCAGCGATTAAAAGATTTGTTAGCGTGGGATGAATCAGATGATTTAGATATTCAACGTCGGGTATTAGAAATTATTGCTGATGTACGACATAACGGTGATCAGGCCCTCATAACCTATACCAACCGTTTTGATCACCGAGAAATAAACGTGGCTAATGAGCTCGAATTATCTAAAGATGTATTGAAATCAGCCTGGGAGAACATTCCTATTGAACAAGGCCAAGCCTTGCAGGCAGCAGCAGATCGTATTCGAGCTTATGCCGAACATCAAAAACTAACATCATGGCAATACACTGAGGCTGACGGCAGTATTTTAGGTCAAAAAGTAACGCCTTTAGACAGAGTGGGACTTTATGTTCCCGGAGGAAAAGCAGCTTACCCCTCATCAGTATTAATGAATGCTATTCCCGCCAAAGTAGCTGGCGTTGGTGAATTGATCATGGTCGTCCCTGCTCCTCAGGGTGAAACCAATGAGTTGGTGTTAGCAGCCGCTTATTTAGCAGGCGTAGATCGAATATTCACTATTGGTGGTGCACAAGCTATTGCTGCATTGGCTTATGGCACACAAACCATACCTGCGGTCGCTAAAATAGTCGGTCCAGGCAATATTTATGTCGCTACCGCAAAAAAAATGGTCTTTGGCGTCGTTGGCATTGACATGATTGCCGGTCCTTCGGAAATATTAATTATCTGTGATGGCAAAACCAATCCTGACTGGATAGCCATGGATATGTTTTCACAAGCAGAGCACGATGAAAATGCACAAGCCATTTTAATCAGTGACGATGATGACTTTCTATTGGCCGTACATCAGAGCATTGATAGGTTACTACCTACCATGGAACGTGCCGAAATCATTAAGGTATCGCTATCAACACGAGGTGCTTTAATCAAAGTTAATGATTTAACACAAGCAGCTGAGGTTGCTAATCTTATTGCACCAGAACATTTAGAACTTTCTGTTGAAGACCCTCAAACCTTAAGTTTGAGTATACGTCATGCAGGCGCTATTTTCATGGGACGCTATACTGCTGAAGCTTTGGGCGATTATTGTGCAGGTCCTAATCATGTATTACCAACATCAAGTACTGCGCGTTTCTCATCACCCTTGGGTGTTTATGACTTCCAAAAACGTTCTAGCATTATAAACTGCTCTGAAAACGGAGCCGATAATCTAGGAAGGGTCGCCTCCATACTGGCAAGAGGTGAAAGCTTAACCGCTCATGCTCGCTCTGCAGAATACAGGATCAAATCTTGAGCATTGAATCTCGTTCTTTTGAAATTGCTGCTATTTTTCGTAAAGAAGTTTTAGCAATCTCTGCCTATAAGGTAGCAGATGCTCACGGTTTAATTAAACTCGATGCCATGGAAAACCCATTTAATTGGCCTGAAGACCTAAAGTTAGCGTGGTTAGACACTCTAAAAGACTGTCCTTTAAATCGCTATCCAGATCCTACTGCTCAAGAACTGTCTCAAACTATCAAGCGTATCTATCAAATAGATGATCAATTTGATGTCATGCTGGGCAATGGTTCTGACGAAATCATTCAGTTGTTATTAATGGCATTACCTAACACAGCTAGCGTTTTGGCACCTGCCCCAGGCTTTGTTATGTATAAACAACTGAGCGACTGCTTAGGCCTAAATTATCTAAGCATTCCTCTGCAAGCAGACAACTTTGATTTAGACTTGCCTGCAATGCTGGACACAATAAAGCACTATCAACCGTCCGTTATTTTCCTAGCCTACCCCAATAATCCAACAGGGAATTTATTCAGCCATTCAGCAATGCTTGAAATCATAAATTTAGCTAAGGGTCTTGTTGTGATTGATGAGGCCTACGCTCCGTTTGCTGATGCTAGTTTTATCGGGACTTTGTCAGACTATGACAATTTATTAGTCATGCGCACCGTCTCTAAACTTGGATTAGCCGGTTTACGCTTAGGTTATGTTATAGGTCGACCTGCGATTATTGAACAGCTAAATAAAATCCGCCTGCCATACAACATAAACAGTCTTACCCAGCTGAGTGCTAACTTTGCTTTATGCAACCATACTGTGTTTGACCAACAAACCCAGAAAATTTGCCAAGAAAGATCTCTTGTGTTTGAGCAATTAAATACACTAACTGGGATAAACGCTTATCCTAGCGCAGCAAATTTTATTTTATTTAGAACGCCTACTGAACAGGCCTCTCGTATTTTCTTAGCTATTAAACAACAAGGTATTCTAATTAAAGACATGAGTCCTCAAGGGGGCTTATTAAAAGATTGTTTGCGAGTAACTATAGGTAAACCAGAAGAAAATATAGCGTTTATTACAGCCTTAAAAAACTGTCTCTAAGCAAACTATTATTTATTTAACCAACATCACTGTGTTTATCAGTCAATTACTTGCTGTGATAATAGTTAAAAACATCACTTTTAAGTAAACTATTCACTATAAGCACTTCAAATTCACTAGCGTCTAATGGTATATTGACCAGACAATAAGAAAGCGCTGCAATGCCGCTATATAATCAGGAGAGTTTTATAATGAATAATAAAGGCGTCGATAAGTCTAAACGCCAGTTTCTAACCTCGGCATTGACCGTGGTTGGAGCTGTCGGCTCAGGCTATTTAGCTATTCCTTTTCTTGCACAAATGCAGCCTAGTGTAAAAGCCATGGCCGCTGGAGCGCCTGTTGAAGTTGATATCAGCAAAATTGAAACTGGACAACTTATTAGAGTTGCTTGGAGAGGAAAACCCGTTTGGATTCTTAATAGAACACCTGAAGTTCTTGCCACATTAAAGACCTTAGATAGCGAACTTAGAGATCCTCTCTCTAATGAATCTGATCAACCACCTTCTAGTAAGAATCCAGGGCGCTCTATTAAACCCGAGATTTTTGTCGCTGTTGGCTTGTGTACTCATTTAGGTTGCTCACCAACCTTTCGCCCTGAAATTGCACCGAATGATTTAGGTGAGCAATGGAAAGGTGGTTTCTTCTGTCCATGTCATGGCTCTTGGTTTGATCTTGCTGGCCGTGTTTACCGTGGCGTGCCAGCCCCTAGTAATCTAGAAATTCCGCCTTATCGTTATATCACCGATACACGAATCATTGTTGGCGAAGCTTCTGAGGAGAAAAAAGCATGAAACCTACCCGTTTAAATGCCTGTGGCGATTGGGTTTTAGATCGTTTTCCCGTTACAAAATTTTGGAATGAACATATGGCGCATTATTACGCGCCTAAGAACTTCAATTTCTGGTATTTTTTTGGTTCTTTAGCTTTACTGGTTTTAGTTAATCAAATCATTACCGGTATTTTATTGACTATGAATTATAAGCCGGATGCCAAACTGGCATTTGATTCTATCGAATATATAATGCGTGATGTGCCTTGGGGTTGGTTAGTTCGCTATATGCATTCTACCGGTGCCTCAGCATTTTTTATCGTCATTTATCTGCACATGTTCAGAGGTATCATGTATGGATCTTTTAAGCATCCTAGAGAATTAATTTGGATTTTCGGCATGTTGCTTTTTGTTGCCTTAATGGCCGAAGCATTTATGGGCTATTTATTACCTTGGGGTCAAATGTCCTATTGGGGCGCTCAGGTAATTATTTCTTTATTTAGCGCTATTCCTGTTATTGGTGATGATTTATCCCTTTGGATACGAGGTGATTATGTTATTGCCGATGCCACATTAAATAGATTTTTCGCTTTTCATGTTATTGCGGTACCTTTAGTCTTAGTGATGTTGGTATTTATGCATATAGTCGCGCTACACGAAGTCGGCTCAAATAACCCTGACGGCATTGAAATTAAAGAATCAAAAGATCCATGGGGACATCCTGTAGATGGCATTCCCTTTCATCCTTACTACACTGTTAAAGACATAGTAGGTGTCGCAGTTTTTCTATTGTTCTTTGCTACCGTTATTTTTTACATGCCAGAAATGGGCGGTTATTTTCTAGAACATGCCAATTTCATTCCTGCTGACCCGATGAAAACACCAGAACACATCGCACCAGTCTGGTATTTCACACCGTTTTATTCAGTACTAAGAGCTATTCCAGATAAATTCGCTGGGGTTATTGCGATGGGTGGCTCTATAGTCGTATTGTTTCTGTTGCCTTGGCTAGATCGATGCCCTGTAAAATCTATCCGCTATCGTGGTGGTATTTTCAAGAAAGCATTGTTTTTATTTGTAGTCAGTTTTATAGCATTAGGTTATTTAGGTACTCAACCGGTCACGCCTGTAGCAACTATTCTTGCAAGACTTTTTACTACCATTTATTTTGGCTTCTTCTTATTGATGCCCATTTATACGCGCTGGGAGAAAACTAAACCAGTACCCAAAAGTTTAACTAAAGACCATAGTCTTGAAGAGCAACTACATGCTATTGAAGAGCAAATTCCTGCTTTTATTGACGAAATTACTGAGATAAAACCTGTTGCTACTGAAATTGGCCACCCTGCATTTAAAAGTTCTTTTTTTAACAGGCGCCCCAATCCGGTTGGCATTAAAAATGTAGCCACTCGCTTAGCAAAAAAACTAATAGAGAGCTTAGATTGATATGAAAAAATTACTCATCATATTGTTATTAACCTTATCATTCGACGCAATCGCGAATGAAGAAATAGAACTGCAATCAGCAAATATTGATCTTTCTGATAATGAATCGTTACAAAGGGGAGCAAAGCATTTTGTGACCTATTGTTTAGGTTGCCACTCAGCCAAGCACATCCGTTATTTACGCATAGCCAATGATGTGGGTGCTGATCCACAAAAAGTACTAAAAGATATTGCTCCAGAAGGCGCCAGTATCTATGATCAGCTACATAGTGCCATGAACAAGCACGATGCTGAAAAATGGTTCGGCACACAGCCACCAGATTTGTCATTAATTGCAAGATCACGTGGCCCTGATTGGCTATATAGCTATCTAAAAAGTTATTATGTAGATGCATCCAAACCCTTAGGTGTGAATAATTTAGTCTTTAAGGATACTGCAATGCCTAATCCTCTTTGGCAACTACAAGGTGAACAGCATGCAGAGCAAAGAAAAACCATCTATGGTGAATATACTAAGCTGGTCATTGAAGAGCATGGCACTTTGTCAGAAAAAGACTTTGATCTTTTTGTAAATGACCTAGTTAACTTTCTGGTTTATGTTGGAGAACCTGTCCAACTAGAGAGACAAAGAATTGGAAAATATGTCATATTGTTCTTACTACTATTTTTAGTCATCGCTTATCTTCTGAAAAAAGAGTTTTGGCAAGACGTTCATTAATTATTGATTAACTAAAGAGAACAAGGATGTTTGCTTTAATTGATTGAACATAAACGATAAACAATACCCAAGCCAAAATCTACCCTTTTTTATGCTACAATGGCATTTTTTACCGCCCTACACGTCCCAAGAGGTTGTTATTCGTGGCAAATATTATTACCCGTAAATCTGTAATGACACTTTTTTCATCGCCCACATGTGCCATGAGCCATTGCGCTCGTTTTGTTTTACACGAAAAAGGTATCACCGCAGACATAGAATATTATGACCCAAGCAACCCTCCAGAGGATTTACTTGAGCTTAATCCTAATGGTACATCACCAACATTGATTGAACGTGAATTAGTTCTTTATGATTCACGCATTATCATGGAGTATTTAGACGAGCGTTTTCCTCACCCACCCCTGCACCAAATGGATCCTGTATCACGAGCAAATGCAAGAATGCTCATAAAACGTATAGATCAAGATTGGTATCAACTCTTAGATGAAATTTTATTCTCAGGGGAGAAAAAATCAGCTCGTGCCAAGAAATTACTTAGAGAAAGCATACTTTCTGCTGAACCTATATTCGCGTCACAACCTTATTTCATGAATGATGAATTTTCACTGATTGACTGCGTTATTGCCCCCCTATTATGGCGTTTACCTAGCATAGGGATCGATATATCAACACCAAATGATGTCATTACTAATTATGCACAGCGTCTCTTTAAAAGACCCGCATTTAAACTCAGCCTCAGTGAAGCTGAAAAAGAAATGTCTGAGCCTTTAAAATAATGACTTCTTTAAAACCCTATTTAATTCGTTCGATATATGAATGGATTGTTGATAATGATTTAACTCCGCACTTATTAGTTGATGCTGAAAACAGCAGCGCTGTTTTACCGCAGCAATTTATTGAAGACGGAAAAATCATATTAAACATTAGACCCCAAGCTATTCAGGGACTGATACTAGGCAATACTGATATTCAATTTAGTGCCCGATTTAGTGGAAAACCCATGAATATAGTTGCTCCAATTGCGGCGATCATGGCTATTTATGCTAAAGAAAATGGTAAAGGCATGATCTTTGATCAAGAAGATGAAGAGCCAGAAAACACACCACCTGAAAACAAACCGCCAACAAGGCCGGCATTACGTGTAGTCAAATAGTCATAAATCCCTGCTATATTATCTTTAACAATATAGTAGGGGATTCTAAACACACGCATCAAAGCAAGCATATAGCTTATAACAATAAGGTATAGTAAAAAACCCATTTTTATAGTTAAAATTTTTATTATTAACTTTGACAAATTATTTATCAAATTAAACTCGGCGTGTTATTTCGCTAATCTACGAGAACTAAAAAATGCTGGATCTGCGTACCCCGTATTACCTTATCGACGAAACCAAGCTGCTAAAAAACTTAGAAATCATTAAGACTATCCGTGAACAATCTGGTGCAAAATCAGTATTAGCACTTAAATGTTTTTCTACATGGAGTGTGTTCGGTCTTATGAGCCAGTATATGGATGGTACGACTAGTAGTTCACTTTTTGAAGCTCAATTGGGTCATGATAAATTTGGCAAAGAAGTTCATGCTTATAGTGTGGCTTACTCTGTGGATGAAATTAATACTGTCGCTAAATTTGCAGATAAGGTTATCTTTAACTCTATTTCTCAATTAAATTTATTTTATGATTCCGTAAGTCATCTGAAAGTTGGATTGCGAGTAAATCCCGGCATTAGCTATTCCCACTTCGATTTAGCTGATCCAGCAAGAAAATACTCAAGGCTTGGTGTCTGCAGCCTACAGGAACTTGACGATGTTTCTGAGCATATCAGTGGCATCATGTTTCATTTTAATTGTGAAAATGACGACATAGAAAATATTGCTGATTCCATCAATCAAATTGCCAATAAATACAGTCATGTTTTGAAAAAAATGCAATGGGTCAGTTTTGGTGGCGGTATTTATTTCACCAAAGATAACTACCCATTAGAAAAATTCTGCCAAGTTTTAAAAGATTTTTCAGAAACCTTTGGCGTACAAGTTTATCTTGAACCTGGTGAAGCGGCTATCACTGGCTGTGCAGAACTAGTCACGACAGTACTTGATATTGTTCATAATGAAATCGACATCGCTATTGTAGACGCCTCTATTGAAGCGCACATGCTAGACCATCTTATTTACCATACACATCCAAACATTTCATCTCATGAGGCTGGCGATAACTCCATACTCATCGCAGGCAGAACATGCTTGGCAGGTGATTTATTCGGACACTATGAACTAGATGCCCCGTTAAAAATAGGTGACATCGTCAGCTTTTCTGATGCGGCGGGCTATACGATGGTAAAGAAAAATTGGTTTAATGGTGTTGCTATGCCATCAATAGCTGTAAAAAGATTAAATGGTACTGTAGAACTAGCTCGCAGTTTCGACTATAACGATTATATAAATTGTTTATCATAAGAGGATTCATCATATGAAAAAAAATGTAATGATTATTGGCGCTGGAGGCGTGGCACATGTTGCTGCCCATAAGGCAGCGATGAATAATGATGTGTTAGGCGATATCTGTATTGCCTCGCGGACTCAAGAAAAATGCGATGCCATTATTGAAAGTATTCATCGTAAAGGGCATTTAAAAAATACTGATGGCAAGCTTTATTCAGCTCAACTTGATGCTTTAGATATTTCCGCAACTATTAAGCTTATTAAAGAAACAGGTTCACAAATTGTTATCAATTTAGGCTCTGCTTTTCTTAATATGTCCATATTGGAAGCTTGTATCGAAGCGGGTGTTGCCTATATTGACACCGCAATACACGAAGATCCAGACAAAGTATGTGAAGAGCCACCTTGGTATGCTAATTACGAATGGAAACGTAAAGACCGTTGCGCTGAAAAAGGCATCACCGCTATTTTAGGCGCTGGTTTTGATCCTGGTGTCGTTAATGCTTATTGCGCACTAGCCGTTAAACGTTATTTCGACAAAATTGACACTATTGATATCCTTGATGTTAACGCGGGTAGTCATGGTCGATATTTTTCAACTAACTTTGACCCAGAAATTAATTTTCGTGAATTCGTAAAAGTGTGGACATGGATAGATCGTAAATGGGCAGAATTCCCCACTCACTCAGTAAAAAGAGAATATGATTTCCCAGTAGTAGGTAAGCAACCTATTTACTTGAATGGCCATGACGAACTACATTCTTTGTCAAAAAATATCGATGCAAACAGCATTCGCTTTTGGATGGGATTCGGTGATCATTACATCAATGTTTTTACTGTATTACGTACACTAGGCTTCCTTTCACACCTGCCAGTAACACTGACAACAGGCCAAGAGGTTGTCCCACTTAAGATGGTTAAAGCACTGCTTCCTGATCCTATGACCCTAGCGCCGGGCTACACAGGCAATACCTGTATCGGTAACTTTATTAAAGGCTGGAAAGATGGCGAAAAGCGTGAAGTCCTAATCTATCAAGTTTCAGATCACAAAAAATGTTACGAAGAAGTTGAGTCACAAGGTATTAGCTACACGGCAGGTGTACCCCCGGTGGCTGCAGCTATGTTAGTGGCTACTGGCGAATGGGATACTCAAACGATGGTTAACGTCGAAGAACTTGATCCTGAACCGTTCATTGCTATCTTAGACAGAATCGGTCTACCAACACAAATTTTAGAAATCGAGCCAGATAGCCTCAATTCTTTTGATGGTACTGTAAAAGCACTAGAACTAGAACTATTAGACTCAACGGCAACAGTTACCGTTTCTGCAGCTAATCCTATGATTGCAGTAACCTCTAAAAAATAACCTAAGCCCACCAATCAACTTATTTCAGCACGAAGACATAGCAACGGCGTCTTCATGCTGAAATAACGTTAGTACAATTACAAAATCAATAACAGACTAAACTACAACGCCTTAGTCTGTATTTTAGCGCAACGCGTACATTGAAAAACGGTAATTAACTTACCCAGCTTGACATCAAATTTCTTGTCATTAAGAACTATCCATTTATGAAAACCACTACGACATAAGGTATTACCTTTGTGCCGTTCAGCGACTGTAGGTCTTTTAAACGGAACGACCTCACCCATGACTTATCATTACTCAATTAGATTCTTAAAGAAATAGGAGAACTTATTTCTTAACAATGCCATTCCATGCAGCAAGCCAAGTTTGTAATAGATAAGTATCTGCTTTCTTATCTAACACACCAGCTAATACACCTTGTAAGGTTGCATTAACTACACCAAAAAAATAGATATAACCCAACATGGGATCGATATTACGTATTTCTCCAGATGCAATGCCCGCTTGTATTATTTTATAAATTTTACTAAAAGCTGCTGTTTCTTGTAGTGGCTTTTCATCTGGTAAAAATTCATCAAATTTCATATTAAGTAAAAAGCGCATTACATCAGGAGCGTCCTCTGTTAATTTAAACAATAAATCAACAGTCCCCCTAAGTTGCTCTGATGGCTTATCATTCTTTAGCCATATTTCATCAATGGATTCATTAAGATTAGCGAATATATCAGCGTACAATTGAGCAGCAATGACCTGCTTATTAGTGTAGTGCTGGTAAATTTCACTAGTATTTTTAATATTGGCAGTCTTAGCAATATCAGTTAACGAGGTATTAAAGTAACCTTTTTTGGCAAAAAGCTTAAGAGCGGCTATCAATATTTCACTAGATGTCGTAGTTATGATTGAAGCATTAAAAAATTCTATTTCCTGATCCATATTTTTTGTATTGCAGCGTGTCAATCTGCTGCTTATCCGGGTGTTAAAAAGAATCAAGCTCTTAAAAATTAGTGACTGTATTGGTTATTTATTTTTAAGAGCTTGATATTTGCAATATCGACAATTTTAATCTGTAACAGTTAATGCTGCTCTGAGATAATGAGTCATCGACCATAAGGTTAATACTGCAGCAACATACAATAGACCATAGCCTATCATATTAATAGGGACCCCCCATATATCCTCACGGTATAACAAAAAGCCAATAGCTAGCATTTGTGCAGACGTTTTCCATTTACCTAATTTAGATACCTTCACTTTAGTTCGCTGACCAATTTCAGCCATCCATTCTCTCAACGAAGCTATTGTTAATTCTCTACCTATAATAATGGCGGCTGGAATTGCTAAATAAGGCGATGCTTGCTGTTGAACGATAAAAACCAAAACTATCGTTACCATAAGTTTATCAGCAACAGGATCTAAGAACGCACCAAAAGGTGTTTCCAACTGCATTTTTCTAGCAAGATATCCGTCTAACCAATCAGTAAACCCAGCCAACAAAAATATCAGCGTACAGCTTATATTGGAGTATTGCCAAGGCAAATAAAAAACAACCGCTAAGAGCGGAATTAACGCAATTCTTAGCAAGGTAAGGTTAGTGGGTAAATTAAATTGAATGGTCATCTTGATGATGAAATAGCTCGTAAATTCGTTGTGCCAACTGTCGACTGATGCCGTCCACACTGCAAAGCGCATCCACGCCTGCGCATGAAATACTTTGCAATCCCCCAAACTGTTTTAATAAAAGCTGCCGCCTCTTTGCGCCTAATCCTGAAACTGTTTCCAGTACCGATTGTTTGGCTACTTTGCCACGACGCTGACGGTGCCCTGTTATTGCAAATCGATGCGCTTCATCACGGATATGTTGAATTAACAACAACCCACTTGCATTAGCATTTATATTTATAGGTTGCTCCTGGTCGACCAGAATCAACTTTTCCATACCCGGCTTTCTATCAGGCCCCTTTGAAACGCCGACTATCATAACATTATTTATGTCTAATTCAGCTAATGCCTTTTGTGCTTCTGATACTTGTCCTTTGCCACCATCAATAAAAAGTATGTCCGGTGCTTGATGCTCACCTTGCTTTAGGCGCTTAAACCGCCGATAGACTGCTTGATGTATTGCGGCATAATCATCACCGCCAGTAATACCTGTAATATTAAAACGTCGGTAGGCTGATTTTACCGGTCCTTCCCTATCAAATACTACACATGAAGCTACTGTCTGCTGACCTTGAGTATGACTGATATCAAAACATTCCAGTCGAGCAGGTAAGTCTTTACAAGCCAATTCATCCTGCAAATTCAAGAACTTTGCGTAAAAGCCTTGCTTATCAGCAAGCTTACCTGCCAATGAATTTTCAGCATTAGTGATGGCCATTTGCAACCATTTTAAACGCTCACCTCTCACCTTGGCAGTAATCATCACCGAGTGTTGCGCTTTTGCTGTTAAGACTTCGCATAATAAAATCGATTCTTCTAACTCATGACTAACAATTAGCTCATAAGGTGCTGGTTTATCGAGATAATATTGAGGAATAAATGCCTGGATCACTGAAGCTGGATCATGTGCATCCATCATTTTAGGAAAATAAGCTTTATTACCCAAATGCTGTCCGTTACGAATAAAAAATACTTGTACACATGCAACATTGGCCTTAGTAGCGCTAGCAATAATATCTACATCACCTTTTTCACCGCTAACAAAATGTTTTTGTAGTACCGAGCGTAAACTTGCAATTTGATCGCGATAAATAGCAGCTTGTTCAAAATCAAGTCTATAAGCTGCTTGCTCCATATTACTGATTAACTCATCAATCAGCAAGCTGCCCTTACCTTCCAGAAACATGATAGTGCTCTTAACATCAAGAGCATAGCTTTGTTTATCAATAAGATCCACACAAGGCGCACTACAACGCTTTATTTGATATTGCAGACAAGGTCGAGTGCGATTGCTATAAGTTGTATCATCGCACTGCCTAATAGGAAACAAACGTTGCAATAGCTTTAAGCTTTCTTTGACGGCTCCAATACTGGGATAAGGACCAAAATAGCGCCCTTTTTTATTTTTTGCGCCACGGTGTAAAGTGATTTGAGGAAAATCTTGCTCACTAGACAAGTAGACATAAGGAAAGGAACGATCATCACGCAAACAAATATTATAACGTGGCTTATGGCGCTTAATTTGCTGACACTCTAGCAATAAGGCTTCGCCTTCAGTGTGAGTCACAGTCACTTCAATAGCAGCAACTTTAGTGACCATCACTTGCTGCTTGGTCGATGCGGTTTGTTTTTTAAAATAGCTAGAAACGCGATTTTTAAGATTCTTAGCCTTACCGATATAAATAATCTCGCCCTGAACATTAAACATGGTGTAGATACCGGGGCGTGTTGTTAAGTTTTTTAAAAAAGCTGCGCTTTCAAACTTATTTTCGACGCTTTTGGTAGACACGTTTCATCCTAAAATATCGCTGCACTAGTTAGCTAAGAGACTAAAGCTTAAACCATGTTACTCGTTTACCCAAATTGAGATCAACTAACAAACCCGACTTCAATATCGAATCCAATGTTTTTTCATGCTCCCAGCGACGATCTTTAACTTGATATAAATGCCCCTTATGAGCTTGAGTTTGCCCAAAAGATTCGCCTTGCTCTATCTTATTTAGTAACTCTGTAAAAAAATGAGTGCTACTTTTAACAGCGCGCCAAAACAAGGTGAGCTCATCATCACTGTTTTTAATCTCGGGTGAAATATGAGCGATGATATTACCGGTATCAATGCCAGCATTAATATAGTGTACCGTGCAACCCACTTTTTCTGGCTCCTGATTATAGAGCGCCCAAAAGGTACAATCAGCACCTCTATAATCAGGAGACAAGCCGCCATGTAAATTAATAATGCCTAAGCGACCTTTTTCTAATAAAGCACCTTTAAGCAAAGACGTACCAAACACTATAATTAAATCCGGCTGATAACGATCTATGAGTTTGATAACATCAGGATGATTAATATGCGGAACCTCCACCCTAAGCTCTGGATGCGTTAAATGCGGTAAGGTATTAGCAAAAAAAAACTCCGCTTCTTTATGCCCCCTGTAGCGCTTACGATCACGTATCCAGCGATTTAGCTTGCTAAATAAGCTTGCTGGCTTTAATAGCAGCTTAATTATTTTCATAAAAGAAGCATCATGGACACTTTCTTGAATAATAGCTATGGGTTTACAGGTTTTTGCGACTTGATTTGCAAAATATAAATGTCTAGGCGCTTGCCCGCAAAGAATGATAACTGTAAGTTGTGACATAAGTAGGTTTAAGTTTATTCAGGAATATTAATGTGAGCTATCTTGAGCATCAAGGCATCTGCAAAGAACTTCGCGGCCCAATTAGGGTATTCAAACATCGAGTATCTGCCCCAAATGGGAGCTGATCCAGCAATCGCGCCCCTTTGATAAGCATATTTTGAATTAAGACGATGATTGGATTTTAAAAAATCAAGTCCACGAGCAACAGGCAATTTCAACTCATCAATGCCTTGAGTAACAATCAGTCGCTGCCAAATAATACTCATTTGCGCCAAGCCAGTTAGGCAGCAATAATGAGCTTTAGGCAGCCAATTATCATCATAAACCCCAGCCAACCAGCCGTCGACTCGTTGTTGCGCTGCTTGTGCTGTAGAGGCTTTAATAGCCGCATTAATCATTTCTTCACTATCAAGTAATAAACCACACTCTAATATGCCACGAATAGCATAAGCAATATTATGAGTAAAGGGCAGACCCTTATCTGTAAAAGCATTGGTTTTAAACCAACCCGATGCAGTCTGTTGGGTCAATGCCCAGCGGATATTTTTAATCGCAGCCTCTACCAAAACCTTTTCATTAGCAATTAGACCTGTCCGCAACAAAGCCCATGCCGAACGCGTATTATAAGTATGAGGCGTATCATTATGAACTGAACGTCGCCAGCAACCATCATCATCTTGTTGTAACAACATCCAGTGCCCAGCTCTAACTGCCGCTTCAAGACATTCGTCACGATCAAAAGCCAAGTAACCGGCAATCATACCGTGCATAATTTGCCCAGTATTAAATATAACTGGCTTACTACCCGCTTCACCAAAATGACCAGGAAATGAACCCGTCTCATTTTGTATTGATAATTCCCAATCAACAATACGCGCAGCTCTTTCGGTTAATTCTGGATTATCCAAAACTTTTGCGGCAGCAATCAAGGTTTCTATAATATAACCACTGGTTTCAGGATAACTAGGCAACCAACCATCTTCAAAACTCCAGCCAGCTGAAACCCCACCATCATCTACATGGCCAAGACGCTGATCTTGTGCATGGCATATCCATGCGATGACCGACTTTAGATGCTCGTCATTAGATAGTATGGGTTGTTTGGCCCAGCCTGTAATATCATCCAAAATCAGTGCGATATTTGCAGGGCGCCAAGGCTTATAACGTAAGGGTAAATTAATTAATCGGGTTAGTAACATATTATTAGTTGCTTATATATGAAATCGATAATTGATAGATAAACAAAGCCATTAAATAGGTAAAGCTACCTTTGAAACAACTTGGCTCACTTTTCCTGAAGATTCAGGTAGAATTTCGTTAACTAGTTCTATATGAGTGATGCAGGCACTACCAAAGCGAGTTCTGAATTTTTCAGCGATAATCGCTAAGTCATTTGAATTCCAATGTTCATTACAAACCACCAAAATCTCAAATTCATTGATAGCCTGCTGTGTGATCTTAAACTGCTCTATACCTGGCGTTTCACGTAACACATAAATAGCCGCCAAGGCATGTATAATCGAGCCATCTTGATGAATTAAAAAATCGGTATCACGTCCAAGGACTTCGTCTATCACATGTAAACCTCTACCCTCTTTATCAAGATCAGCGGCCATTCTAACCATGTCACCCGTGCGATAACGTATAAAGGCTTGAGCATCTGAACAAAGCCCTGTCATAACCGCCTCACCCATTTCACCGACCTTAACAGGCAATCCATTAACATCCAGCACTTCCAGCATTACGCTCTCACTCATTAACAGCATTTGCTGATGACTATTTTCATGAGCTGTAAAACCTATATCTCTACTGCCGTATTCATTAGCGACAGGCACCTTAAAAACTTCGGTAATTAATTGTCGTTGTTCAGGATATAAAGGCTCACCAGTCGTACAAACCACTTTGAGTGCAGGCAAATTCAAGCTATGCTGATTTCGCTTAGCATACTCAGCCAATAAGGCAACACTACTGGCATAGCCGTAAATACAACTAGGATTAAAGCGGTGTATTATTCTCAAATACGAATCCATCGTACTAGGCGACATAGCAAAAGCGTTTAAAACCAATTGATTAATGAGGCGATCGCGTAACGTCTTAATTTTATCGGTGTTATTGAGCTCTACAGGCGCTCCCCACAAATAAACTTCCCTATCACCGACATTCACTTGCCACCAGCGTCTAGCGCGAATACGTCCAGCGGCATCGGAGGATTGCCTAGACCGACCATATCTAAAAATCAAGGGTGCGCCACTAGAGCCACCAGTGGTATACCGAAAAGAACCACCAGGTACTTCTTTCCAAGCCATAGCCTGACCGTGTTGCTGTGCATCGGCCTTATTCATAGTCGGTAGTTTTCTTAATTCCTCAAAACTAAGTGCATCAAGATTCATGCCCGAACTGGCAATACGCTCCGCATGCCAAGGACTATGCTGTTGCGCTGATTTCAATAAAGCTTGTAGCTTTTGTAATTGCAAGGCTTCGAGCTCAGCTCTGGACAGCCACTGGGTCTTTTCCAAACTTTCCAAGTAAGGAAACGTAGGCCGATTCAACAACGATTCTTGTAATGGATAAATTAATTGTCGTGAAATAAAAGGAATCATAATTTCAAAAAGTAGAATTGAGATTTTCTGGCGTTCATTGCTTGAACGAATCGTAGCTGTGTTCTATTCCAGGAATAAAAGGCACTCATAGCAAAATTACCCAAAATATAATATTGAATTAATAAGCCCACTAAAAAAATATTACTGACATGCTGACTAAACTATCTAAACATTGTGTCTGTAGCTACTATGAACAGCAACTTTGGGTTAGCCTTGTCTATTTTATAATCCCGCCCCGCCTACTAAAATTCTTAGTCTGTAAAATTGATCAGTTTGATTTATTAGGACAAAGAAAAATCAACCTGAATAGAGCCGACAATTAATGTAAAGCTACTGTCAATACAATGACATTATTAGTATGATGTCCCTACCCTTAGAATTAACACACCAACTAATGCGACCTATTTATTAGTAGTCTTACTAAAATTGACTTTTCAGCGACGACCAATACATGTAGTATCTAAGTTAACTAATGAGTTTTTATCTTAAAATTTCTGAAATATAAACACAACAACATGCAAACAAAAATAAATTCAGACCATGATTGGATCTAGACTATATCAGATAAAAACAATATTGCAACTTACGGATTAGACATTAACATCAAAAGCACAGGAACTATCCAATGTACTCATTAAAAACAAATTAGAGTAATTTAAAATGACAATCATTCAAACCGATATTAAGAAAAACGAATTTACTGTTAAGGTAAGAAAAACTATAGATTACCATGTGCGCTCTCTGCAACGAGGCCTGCACAATATACGCTGGAAGTTGAACCCTCAATCTGCATATCGTCCTATCATCGTAGTTGGCTGTTCTCGAGCGGGCTCTACTGTAGTTTATAAAACCTTATCCGAGTCACTCGAAATAGGTAGCCTGCAACGTGAAACTCACGATTACTGGACTGACCTGCACCCACTGGCTAACAAAAACTGGAATACTCATGCGTTAAACGCGAATGATGCCAATCCGAAGGATTGTTACACTGTCAGCCACTACTTTTTCAACTGGACTGGTCAGCATCGCTGGGTCGACAAAAACAATCAGAATGGCTTGTGCGTCCCCTATCTCGCTACATTATTTCCAGATGCCATATTCGTCTTCATTAAGCGCAGTCCAGGCGACAACCTCAATTCACTCATCGAAGGCTGGCATAAACCCGAGGAATTTGCCACTTGGTCGAATGATTTACCGACGACAGTAGCCGTGGAAAATGGGCAACTATCAAAGTGGTGTTTTTTTCTCTGCGACGGCTGGCGAAACTATGTCAATGCTCAGGTTGAAGACGTTGCCGCATTCCAATATACAGCGATTAACCAAGCCATACTAGACGCAAAATCCAGCCTACCTCCAGATCAATGGGTCGAGGTATTTTACGAAGATATCTTACGTAACCCTGTCGACACCTTTCGCCAGATATTTGAAGGCTGCGGACTGAGTTTCGATACTCGTCTGCAAGAGCACTGCGCTAACGTGCTAAACATTCCCTACAACGCATTTTCCGAAATCCGCGCAGACAAATGGAAAGATGGCCCAAACCGGGAAAAAATCGATCGCGTATTGCCTAAAATAAAGGATTTAGCCGCACGGCTGGGCTATTAATGGCGATCTTTAATATTCATGCATGGTTATTTCAGGTGAACACTTCTAGGCATTGGCACGTTTTATTTACAGAGAGACTCAGTTGATAGAAGTAACAGTTACACTTGCTACAATACTGATATTGTGGACGACAGTGCTGCTGATATTTTTCGGTCCGCTTGCTGCTCGCTGGCACGAACCAGTGCTCCGCCACCCCGTACTTATCATCGAAAGCGACGACTGGGGTGCAGGGCCGTTAGCGCAAGCCGAGGTGCTACTTCATTTGTCTACGCTATTAAAGCAAGTACGCGATTGCAGTAATAGGTCAGCCGTGATGACTCTGGGCATCGTGCTGGAGGTGCCAGATGGTCTACGAATAGTCGCAACCGGTAACACCCTCTATCATGCATTGCCTCTTACCGATACTCGCTATGATGCGGTACGTTTTGCAATAAAAAACGGAATTGAAGCGGGCGTATTTGTACCGCAACTTCATGGGCAGTGTCATTATTGGCCGCCTGCGCTGCTAGCTGCTGCGGTAACAGATGATAAGGTGCGTAACTGGCTTACTGCTCCTGAACTTGCAGTGTCCGAAGATTTGCCCTCACATCTTCAAAGTCGTTGGGTCGATGCGTCCAATTTACCATCAAGGGCGTTGGAATCCGATACCATTTCCATCGCCGTCGCTAACGAAGTGACTACCTATCAAGCTATTTTTGGCAACGCACCTCAGGTAGCCGTGGCCACCACCTTTATCTGGACTAATGCAGTCGAAGCCGCTTGGGCGCAATCTGGAATCGACATCATTATCACCCCAGGGCGTCGCTACACTTGCCGTAACGCGGAGGGTAAACCTGATGGCGTGGATGCGACAATGTTGGCAGGCGAACGCTCGCCAGTTGGGCAAACTTATCTTGTGCGCGACGTGTATTTCGAACCGACGCAAGGACACATCCCGCAGCGTCTGGTAGACGGCCTCATTGAACATAGCCGACTAGGGCGGGCGTGCCTTGTTGAAACCCACCGCTTTAATTTTTTGCAAGCACCGGATGTCAGCCTCGCCGCTCTAGAAAGCGGATTAAAGGCCGCACTGGCCGCATGTCCGAAATTACGTTTTCTCTCGCCATTGGAACTAGCACGTGCATTGCAAACTCATGATCCTGAATGGGTCGAGACTAGACGGCTCCGACGTCTCGCCGTCTGGTGTGTCCGTGTAAAAGAGATTCCTCGCTTTCGCCGTGTGGCGCAACTATGCGGCTTGGCGCTACCGCTAATCCTACTGGAACATATCCTATGACTACACGATTTTCGATCATCATCCCCGCATTCAATTCAGCTGCGACGTTGGCGCGCGCCATCGAATCAGTGCTAATTCAAAGCTGGCCTGCATACGAAATTATCGTTGTGGATGATGGCTCTACCGATGCCACCGCTGAAGTTGCTCGCCAATTTGGCGATATGATATACCTAATCCAACAAACCAACAGTGGTGTATCAGCAGCCAGAAACGCCGGAGCCGCAGTGGCAACAGGCGATTGGCTTGCGTTTTTGGATGCCGATGACACGTATACAAATGATCGAATCAAACTGCATGCCGAATGGATTTTGGAAGATGCTACACTGGATTTTTTGACCGGCGATTATGAATACAAGGATGCCGCAGACAACTTGCTTGGCACCTCAATGTCACAGCACGAATCAGGACGTATGCTGCTCGCCAAAGCCTCAGGTTCTCTGCGGGTGGTCATTGATACGCCCACCGAAATTACCGCTTTTGTTTCCAACCATTTTGGCGACACCCATACATTATCCGTACCACGTTCTCGCTTTATTGAGCTCTGTGGTTATCCGACCGGCTTTAAAGTTTGCGAAGACATACACTTTCTGACGCGACTGGTAGCAAAAAGTAGTCGCATCGGCGTCATATGTGCAAATCTCGGCGTATATTATATCCACGACACCAGTGCAACACGTAAAAATCCCATCGCAACGCAGCAAGAAAATGTCCGCACACTTATTGATCTAGACCGTCTGGCTCAAAACTTTCCAATACCCGTACGGCAAGGGGTCAAACAACGGATGCATAGCGCACGCTACAACTTGGCTTGCGCCTTGACTCGAAACAAGCAACGCCGCGCTGCGATGCAGGCTATCCTCTCATCATTAATAAACAATCCCAGTTGGCGTAACCTGCGCAATATGCTATCCATCATTAAAGGCTAAACCGGATGACACTTGCAACTACGCTAATGAGACAGAAACCTCAGCGCATCAACTCCTTAAATAGAAAATATAAACTATGAACCGCTCGCTTATACTTACCGAACTATTTCTACCCACAAAGGGAGGCACTGCCGTTTGGGCGGCCGAAGTCTATAAACGCCTAGGCGGTAAAGAGATCCATATCATCACCGCCGCAGTGCCTGATGCGCCAGCCATCGACGCGACACACCCCAACAATATTCACCGAATTAATTTAAAGCGTATCACTTGGCTACGTCCCGAGTCGTTGGCAATGTACATACGCTTCTTCTTCAAAGCACTAACCCTGACGCTAACACAACGCTTTGATGTCATTCACGCCTTTCGCGCCTTACCAGAAGGACTAACTGCTTGGGCAGTAGCAAGGATTACCTTAAGTCCTGTAGTAATCTATGCTCACGGAGAAGAACTTACCACCTGGGGATTCGGCAGCAAGTACAAAGCCATGCGCTTTGCCCTGCGTCATGCCGATCAAATCATCGCAAACAGTGAACACACACGTAACACCCTGCTGAAGATGGATATTGACGCAACTCGCATCACCATCATCTATCCTGGTGTCGACATATCAGTATTCAAACCGGAATTGGATACTACAGGCTTACGCGAAAGCCTTGGCATCGGCAATGACGAAAAGTTAGTGTTCTCAGTCGGGCGCCTTTCGAGGCGAAAAGGCTTCGATCAAATGATCAGAGCAGTCGCACAGCTACTTGCAGAAGACATATCTTTAAAATACGTAATTGCAGGTATTGGGGAAGATGCCGATTATCTCGATGGATTAATCCTTGAACATAATCTGCAAGCTATCGTCTATAGGATAGGTGCAGTGAAAGATGCTGATTTACCTCGCTGGATGAACACATGCGACGTCTTTGCTATGCCTAATAGAGAAATCAATGGCGATAACGAAGGTTTCGGAATGGTGTTTATCGAAGCCGCCGCCTGCGGCAAGCCCAGTCTGGCAGGAGATGCAGGCGGAACCGGTTCTGCGGTAATACATGGAATCACCGGCATTCGGATCGATGGCACTTCAGTTATGGCGGTAGCAAACGGGTTACGTACACTACTGACACAAGACAATCTCGCAACAACACTGGGACAGCATGCACTAGATAGAGTTAAGAGTGAATTTTCTTGGGAGCGGGTAGCAGACAAGACTGATAAATTAAATGACCGATTACGTAAATAAAACAATAGATTATGAGAAAACGTCAACCTTCTAAGTTTCACGACCTATGCCAAACATAATCCATATATTTAACAAGATAATGTGTTGTAGAAGTCTGCTAAAGACAAATACCGACACTACAAGTAAAAAATGCATTAACAATTATGAGTAAAGCCATGCATTTCCATTTAAAAATACCACCCGGCTTAGGCAAGTCATTTTGGGTCGCAGCTTTCATCATTATAGGCGTTGAACTAGCTCTGCATAATGAATCCATAGTGCATCGCTACCGCTCTGTTTTTGCTGTGGGGCGCGCAATAGATAAGCTGCATTATGTTGAACAACACCCACCGCATTTGCTGTTCATAGGTAATAGCCGAGTTGATAATGCTATTGATGCGCTCTCCATTAATCATATCTTGATGCAGCCCAGTACCTACAGCTTCAATCTCGGTCTACCTGGGGCAAATTTGTTAATCTATCACGGCATTATAAAACGCATCAGTGCTCAAGGATTACTAGGCCCTCAAGGTATTAACACCGTAATATTAGGTCTTGATGAAAGCGCATTTCAAGAAGAAAACTCGTTGGGGTACATTAGCTTTCTCGCACACCGAACTACATTATGGAATTCAGGACGCTATCAAGACTGGCTGGGCAGCTATCTGCGCCTATGGTCTTACTGTGCTAACCTTCGACAACTGCAAGAACCGGACAAGATACTGAAATTCATTGAGGCAAGCATAAACTCAATCGACCCCATTGGAGGAGCTGCAGCCACCTATCAGGGATATCGCGCAGGATTTGGTGCGACCCAAAACGAAGCTCAAGTGGTCCGTCAGGAAGGTAGCGCGCAACAACCACCATCACCTAACGTCGAAACCTATTTGTGGCGTACGATAGATCTCTTGCAATCGCGGGATGTTCGTATTCTTGTTACCATCCTCCCCTTGCGTGATCGTTCTTCCGCCTTTTTTGATACCAGCCAGACTGCACTTCCATATCGTATATTGCTTGCACGCTTGCAACAACGTGGAGTAACCATATTGTCGACGGCTACGAATTACTCATCTTCGGAATTTATCAACGCAGGCCATCTTAATAACCAAGGGGCACAGCATTTCAGCGCCGACCTCGGACATCAACTCACAACCCTAGGGATTCAATAGATCATGTTATTTAGCTCCCCGACTTTCTTGGTGTTCTTTGCCGCGCTGCTAATAGTCTATGCCGGCGCCCGCAATTACCGTGAGCGCGCCGCTATAATTCTGGTTGGCAGCCTGATTTTTTATGCCTCATGGAAACCAGCTTACCTGATACTTTTGGGCTTGTCGGTCAGCCTCAACTATCTGATTTATTCTGCCTTGTCTGTAACGCGCAGTAAACGACTGCTGACGCTAGGGCTAGTGTTGAATCTTGGTTTTCTGGGGGTCATCAAATATCTGGGGATGGTACTAGAAAGCTTACTTAATCTTGGCGCCTGGCTGGATATACCACTTATAAACGCGCCATCTGACTGGATGCATTGGGCATTACCCCTAGGCATTAGTTTTTATACGTTCCACATGCTGTCAGTAATGATCGACGTCTATCGTGGCGCATGGACACACCGCATTTCGTTTCGCTCTTGGTGGCTGTATGTGACCTTCTTCCCACACATGATTGCAGGCCCTATCCTGCGCGCATCGGAGTTAGTCGAACAACTGGAAAATCTACAACCTTTAAAAGCCAAAAATATCAAATTGGGTACATTAATATTTATGGCAGGTCTCATTAAAAAGGTGTTGTTTGCTGATAACCTCGCGCCGTTGGCCAATGATCTGTTCAGTCATCCTGAAGCTCTGGATTTTTATAGCGCCTGGCTCGCCGCCACCGCATTTGCCTTGCAAATTTATTTTGATTTTTCCGGCTACAGTGAAATGGCTATAGGACTTGCGCTGACCCTAGGCATCGTGTTGCCACGTAACTTCATCCATCCCTATACCAGCCGTAGTGTACGCGAATTTTGGCAACGATGGCATATCACGCTGTCACGCTGGTTGCGCGATTATCTTTATATTTCCTTGGGTGGCAACCGAAAAGGCACGTCGCGCAATCTAATTAATTTATTAATTACCATGCTGTTAGGCGGATTATGGCACGGCGCAGCATGGACTTTTGTATTCTGGGGTATTTTGCACGGCTCCTATCTAATATTGCATCGTCTTTTACTGGATTTGTATACACGACTGGCCATAGTAGACAACTCATACACCTCTCGTGCCTTGTCATGGCTAGGATGGCCAATAACGTTAACACTATTATGGATAACATGGATATTCTTTCGCGCACCTTCATTTCATGATGCTTGGATCATAACAGCGGCGATGGCCGGGCTAAGTAATGCTAGCGAAAACCTAACAATTCGCCATTATGTACAGGTGCTGATATGGACAAGCTTATTATTTACCTTGGTGGAACCCGCCATTGAACGTAAGTTGAAACAGGCCATGCACTATTGGGAACATTTGCACTTCACCCTGCGCGGCGCTGTTTATGCTGGTATAACATTGACTATTATTTTCTTTGGCGGCAGTAGCCAGAAGTTCATCTATTTTGACTTCTAAACCAGCAGAGGTATAAACGTTCCTAAGAAAATCTTAATCTAGGTTTATTTCTGCCTCATTTTACACATCAGTAGGTATTTGTAATGCTAGTTACATAGTTTCATGACAAAATATGCACTGCCCTAAGTGTTGATTTGAGAATCTATGAAAATTGCTATTTTATCCCGTAATGCCAAATTGTATTCAACTGCTCGATTAGTTGAGGCCGCACAAGCGCGGGGACATGAGGTACGGGTCTTGGATGTATTGCGTTGTTATATGAACATAACCTCACATAATCCATCCATACATTATCGTGGCGAAGACTTAACCGGATTCGATGCCGTTATACCCAGAATTGGCGCCTCCGTGACCTTTTACGGTACCGCCGTATTGCGACAATTTGAAATGATGAATGTGTTTCCACTGAATGAGTCGGTCGCTATTTCACGCTCTCGTGACAAATTACGTTCAGTGCAACTACTCGCACGTAAAGGCATAGGCCTCCCTGTAACAGGCTTTGCTAATAACCCAGACGATATACAAGATTTAATTTCTCAAGTCGGTGGTGCACCGCTAGTCATTAAACTCTTAGAAGGTACACAAGGCATAGGCGTGGTCTTAGCAGAAACCCATAATGCTGCTGAAAGCGTTATTCAGGCCTTTATGGGTCTTAATGCCAACATCATGGTACAAGAATTTATTAAAGAAGCCGGTGGCAGTGATATACGCTGTTTTGTTATCGGCGATAAAGTCGTTGCCTCTATGAAACGCCAAGCCAATCCAGGCGAATTTCGTTCCAATTTGCATCGCGGTGGTTCGGCTTCATTAATACGCTTAACCCCAGAAGAACGCTCTACCGCAGTACGTGCTGCTAAAATCATGGGACTCAATGTCTGTGGTGTGGATATGCTGCGTTCCAACCATGGTCCTGTCATTATGGAAGTCAACTCCTCTCCCGGCTTACAGGGCATAGAAGCGGCTAGTGACAAAGATATTGCCGATTTAATCATACAGTTTATAGAAAAACGTCATGAATCTATGGAGACCAGCAAAGATAAGTCGCCGACTAGAACGCGTACTCGAGGCAAGGGTTAAAAACCCAACTTGATAGGAGTAAAACAGCTTCAGCTGTTTTAGATAGCAACAGCTGAAGCTGTTGCACTCCAGAACTCGTAAGTCATAGGATGTGCTGAACAAAACCTGAAGCGCATCAGTTATAACGGAACAAACCATGTATTATCAAGGCATCAAAAAAACCATCGTCACCCGCGTTATCGAGAAAAACCCCAGCCGCTTATCTGGCTTACATCCCATCATAGAGCGCATCTTTTTAGCACGAGGTATTACCACGGATGCTGAACTTGATAGAGATCTGGCAAAACTGCCCTCACCTTGGTTATTGTCTGGCATGGAAGCCATGGTGGAACATTTAATCATCGCCATACAAGAACAGCAACGCATTACGATAGTCGCAGACTTTGATGCCGATGGTGCAACCAGTTGTGCCGTCGCTATCAAAGGTCTAGAGTTATTAGGTGCCGCCCCCGTAAACTTTGTCGTTCCCAATCGTTTTGAATACGGCTATGGCTTAACCCCAGAAATTGTTGAGCTCGTTAAATTACAACAACCCGACGTCATCATCACTGTTGATAACGGCATTTCTAGTATTGAGGGCGTTGCAGCGGCACAAGCCGCCGGTATTAAAGTACTCGTCACCGACCATCATCTACCCGGCGCTGAACTACCAAACGCCGAGGCCATTGTTAATCCTAATTTAGCTGATGATAGATTCCCCAGCGGCGCCATAGCCGGTGTAGGCGTTATCTTCTATGTCTTACTGGCCTTAAGAAATCGTCTAAGAGATAGGCATTGGTTTAGCAATCATAAGCTACAGGAACCTAATCTTGGCCAATTGCTTGATTACGTGGCCTTAGGCACAGTCGCCGATGTCGTCGCCTTAGATCAAATCAATCGAATTTTAGTACATCAAGGTTTAATGCGCATAAGATCAGAGCGCTGCCACCCCGGCATTACCGCACTGATTGAAGTATCGGGTAGAAATCCTAAATCCTTGGTTGCCACCGACTTAGGCTTTGCCGTAGCACCTAGGCTTAATGCCGCAGGCCGTATGGATGATATGTCTCTAGGCATACAATGCTTATTAACTGACGACCCCGTGCTGGCCAAAGATATAGCCGTTCAATTAGATGCGCTTAATAACGACCGCAGAGAAGTTGAAGGCGTTATGAAGCATGAAGCTATGTCTTTATTAGGCGAAATGAAAGCCTTAGATGAGCATCACTTATTATCAGGTGTGTGCTTATTCGATAGCTCATGGCATCAGGGGGTTATAGGTATCTTAGCTTCACGCATAAAAGATCGTTTGCATAGGCCTGTCATTGCCTTTGCACCCGCAGGTAAAGATTTAATTAAAGGCTCAGCACGCTCCATACCCGGCGTGCATATACGCGATGTACTTAGTGACATTTCAGCTCAGCAGCCAAAGCTACTCAGTAAATTCGGTGGCCATGCCATGGCGGCAGGCTTAAGCATTAGCATGCACGATTACCCTGTGTTTGCCCTAGCCTTCGATGAAATGGTCAGCAAACGCTTAGCGGATGTGGATTTAGAGCAAAAAATACTCTCCGATGGGGAATTATCCGAACAAGAAATGACGATTGAATTTGCTGATATATTACAGAATGCAGCCACTTGGGGACAGAACTTTCCAGGCCCTGTATTTGACGGCTTATTTGATGTGATTCAGGCACGGATAGTCGGACAGCGCCATCTTAAGTTGGTGCTAAGAAAACCCAATGGAGATTTGCTAATAGATGCCATTGCTTTTTTCATGGATCAACCCGAACAATGGTTAGGGCTTAGGCAAATTAAAGCGGCTTATAGCTTAGATATCAATGAATATAGAGGTCAGCGCAGTGTGCAGTTTATTTTGCAGTATTTGGAAAAGCTAGCATAAAAAAAAGGGCGGTAAAACCGCCCTTCTTATGTAGGTCGAGTTAGGCGCTAGCCGTAACCCGACACTGGACTTCGAAATGTCGGGTTACGCTAACGCTAACCCGACCTACCTCAAAGATTTCTTATTTCTTAGCTTCAGGTGTCGCTTCAGCAGCAGGTGCAGCTTTTGCTTCGGCTGGCTTTTCTTCAAGAACTTCTTCTTTGACGACGACTTCTTCGGCAATAACTTTACCGTTTTTGTCTTTAACTTCTTCGACTATGACTTCTTCAGCAACCGGTTGCTCAGCAGGAGCTGCAGCAGGCTTAACGTCATCAGTTAACGGTACTAAAATTTCTACCTTAGCTTGCTTACGTAAGTTTTCAACCATGGTTTGCACTTTTTTACGTTGTAAGAAAGGCATCAGTTGTTCTTTAACAGCTTCTAAAGGCGGTGGTGTTTGCGCTTTAGAATCTTCTCTTAAAATGATGTGCCAGCCAAACTGGGTTTTAACAGGTGCTTTAGTGTATTGACCTTTTTCAAGCTTAACGACCGCTTCAGAGAAAGGCGCTACCATTTGGCTAGGCGCAAACCAACCTAAATCACCACCGTTTTGTGCTTCTTTACCATCTAAAGAATTCTTATTAGCTAGTTTAGCGAAATCGCCACCCTTGTCTAATTCAGCGATAATCTTTTTAGCTTCATCTTCAGTCTTAACTAAAATATGACGCGCTTTATATTCAGTACCATTTTCACCGGCGACTTTACTGTCATATTCAGCTTTGATCTCTGCATCTGTCACAGGATTAGCTTTAATGAAATCTTGCACGTCAGCTTGCGTTAATAAAGTTTTTTTAGCGCTATCAAGTTGAGCTAAAATTTCAGCTGAATTTTCCAAATGCTTTTGTTCAGCATCTTGAACCAACAACTCACGTTGAATAAGTTCTTCTATCAGCTTTTCTTTAGGAAATACTTGGCCATGACTACGCTCAGCAATTTCCTTCTCAAGTTTTTCTAAAGTCGCTTTAGCAATATAGTGACCGTTGACCACTGCAATCGCATCGGCTTTATTAACAACAGGCTCAGAGCTCGTGCTAGTGGTGTTAGATAGTTGATCACAACCAGCAATAAGTGCAGTACTAGCAATCAATAGAGGGATAATTTTTCTTTTCATTTATAAATTTCCTGTAGATTCTTCAGAGGGTGATATTGCATTAATGCCTAAGGCATGAATTTGTTGCTTCATTAAATCGCCCAACACGGCATAAACCAGTTGATGGCGTTGGATCATAGATTTTCCTTCAAAAGCCTCGGCTACAATAGTCACGTGATAATGGCCACCACCACTTCTTGCACCGGCATGACCTGCGTGTGCAGCACTATTGTCCAGAATTTCTAATAATTCTGGTTTAAAAGCCTCATTTAAAAGCTGTTTGATTTCTTCGGTTGTCATTTAAGGAAATACCTTTTTAAAGGGTTTAACAATAACGCTAGCGTAAACACCAGCATGGATATAAGGATCAGCATCAGCCCAACGTTGAGCTGCGTCTAAACTTTCAAACTCAGCCACCACTAAGCTACCGGTAAAACCAGCAGCACCAGGATCATCGCTTTCTATGGCGGGGTGTGGCCCGGCTAAGACTAAACGTCCTTGCTCTTGTAAATCTTGTAAGCGTTTAACATGATCAGGTCTTGCGAGCAGTCGTTTTTCTAAACTATCGGCGACATCAGTACTCATAATGGCATATAACATAAACTATTCCTTGGTATCGGGGATATATTTATAGATAAAAGACATTTGTACCACCATAAACACCACCATCAACGCAGGTGCAATAAAGGTTTTAAAGGTCACCCAGTCATCAGTATTGTAATTATACATAACATAGACATTGATAAAACCAACGCTAATAAAGAAACTGGCCCAGCTAAAGTTCAAACGCTGCCAAATGTTAGCGGGCAAGGTTAAATTGCTACCCATCATTCGTTCTATAAAGGTTTTTTGGCCTATAAAATGACTACTTAAAAAAGCCAGTCCGAATAGCCACTCTATAATAGAGAACTTCCATTTAAGATATTGCTCATCATGCAAGATAATGGTGGCGCCGCCAAACACTATCACTAAGCCTAAGGTAATCCATTGCATGGTTTCAACTTTACGGTATTTAAACCAAGCAATAGCGACTTGAATAATGGTAGCGCCTATGACGACAGCGGTTGCGACATAAATATCGTAGGCTTTATAAGCAATAAAAAAGAGCAGGATAGGGAAAAATTCTAAAAGTTGTTTCATAAAACCGTATTAATTTGTTTTAAGGTAATGACTTATCTGTCTGCGCAGGTTAACAAACGTTTAGTAAGAGTCAGCAGCAGGTATTTAAGTTATAGTGTTATTGAGATTAGGCAATAAAATCACATTGTAGGTTTTTTAATGAGCAATGTACATGTCTGCTAAAGAGTTTCTGTTAGAATAATACTTATTTTTTAAGACTATTTTATGACAACAACTACGCAAACCGAAATAGAAGCCGCCGCATTCAGGCAGTTAATCAAACATTTACAAGAACATACTGAAGTACAAAACATAGACCTGATGAATCTAGCTGGCTTTTGCCGCAACTGTCTAGCCAAATGGGTTGCCGCAGCAGCAACTGAACAGGCACAGACTATGGACTATGACCAGGCCAGAGAATTCATCTATGGTATGCCTTATCAAGATTGGAAAGCTCAGTTTCAAAAAGAGGCCTCTACCGAAGCTTTGACTCAATTTGATAACAAAGCCTCGTGATTAATAAGCAATAGCTAAGCTATTGCCTGCCAAGAACAAACTAATCAACGTTTGGAGTAAAACTGCTTTAGCTGTTTTAAAGTGCAATAGCTAAAGCTATTGCACTCCAATTGATTAACCTACGCCCCAACCGTTACCCTTTGTACAGGCGTTAATTCGCCACTGACCGTACCTTTATCCCACCAACGTAAACGATATTCACGACTTTCTGGGCTGTTAGCAACTAACAAAGGCCGTTCGTCGTACCAAGGCTTAAGCATGGCGACACCTATCACTTCCCAACTGCCATCGTTACGGCGGCATTCTATAGATACACCATCGTGACCGTACTTAGTAAAGGTCAATTTGACACGCTCGCCATCGGTGCCGCGTTCAGTACTAACGGTAAACTCTGGGACCAGATGAACGGTATTATCCTGCACACCGATGGTCCCTAGGTCCTGACCTATAGAGTCTGTGTAATTGGGGCTTAGCTTAATCTTCTGCACTAGCGTGGAGATTCGCGTCAAGACCCCAGGTGTGCGCATAGCTGGCGCCTGATTGAAAACTAAGCTGGCTGGTAAAGGCACGATGTCGCTACCTGTGCCATTAGCGATTAGCGTTTTATAAGTAGTGGCCTCCAGAGCCTTTTGTTGATGGGCGCCATACCAATCTTTAACGATCCAGATGTAACATAAGCTATCAGCAACCGCGTCGCTGATTTCGGTGGCGCTAAGTCCAACATTGGGACCTTGTATAGGTAACTTGGCAACCAGATTGGTTAACCAGAGAACTCGATCCGCTTCACTGGCGGGAAAATAAGATTGATTGGGCATTAACATAGACTCCTACAAATACAAAAAAGAAATCGGCCAAGTTAAGTTGCAATAACTTAGATAACTTAGCCAAGAAAAACAGATCACTCGCTTACAAATGGCTATCACTAGCGAGGTATTGGTACTAGCAGCAGCTCTCATGGCTG